>CALKWS010000126.1 GCA_938004115.1 uncultured Ruaniaceae bacterium | reverse complement strand
CGGCCGCGGAGATGCCCGCGGTGCTCACCCTGCTCGGCGGTACGGTCACCGCCCGCTCCGCTGACGGTGAGCGCACCATCGATGCCGCGGAGTTCTTCGCCGGGCCGATGGAGTCCTCGCTGCGGGAGGATGAACTGGCCGTCTCGGCGCACTTCCCGGCTCCGAAGGGACGGTTCGGCACCTACTTCGATGAATTGGCCCGCCGGCGGGGCGATTACGCGATGGCCGGGGTGGCGGCCGTGGCCGTGCTGGATGAGGCGGACGCGTTCACCTCCCTGCAGGTCAGCCTGGTCTCGGTCACCGACGTGCCGCAGGTGCTCGACCTGACCGAGCTGGTGGCCGGGGCGCGGTGGGAGGACGTGGACGCCGCGGCGCTGGGTGAGCACGTGCGGGACACTGTCGAGACCGAGGGCGACCTGCACGCCAGCGCCGATTACCGGCGCCACCTGGCCGGAGTCCTGACCCGACGAGCAGCCCGCCAATCGGCGATGCGGGCCAAGGAGCGTGCAGCATGAGCGAGCAGACCACCCGCACCGGGCAGACCACCCACACCGACGTCGTCGAGGCCGGTGAGCAGATGGCCGAGGTGGCGCTGACCGTCAACGGCGTGCCCCGCCGCGTCGAGGTGCCGGTGCGCCGCACCCTGAGCGATGCGCTGCGGGTGGACCTGGGCCTGACCGGCACCCACGTGGGCTGTGAGCACGGGGTGTGCGGGGCGTGCACGGTGCTGCTGGACGGTGAGCCGGTGCGCAGTTGCCTGATGCTGGCGGCCACCGCCGACGGGCACGAGGTCACCACCGTGGAGGGCCTGACGGAGGAGGACGGGTCGCTGGGCCCGGTGCAGCAGGCGTTCGTGGATTGCCACGGCCTGCAGTGCGGGTTCTGCACCCCGGGGTTCCTCACCACTATCACCGCGTTCATCGAGGACAACCCCGACCCCACCGAGGAGGAGGCCCGGGAGGCGATCGGCGGGAACCTGTGCCGGTGCACCGGGTACCACAACATCGTCGCCTCGGTGCTGCGCGCCGCCGAACTCGCCCGCGGCGAGAACGGCGAGGCCGAGGCCACGGACCAGGCCGACGGCGCAGCGGCCGACGACGAAGCGCAAGCGGCAGGCAAGAACGGCAAGGACGTCCCGCGCGAAGCGGCCGACGGCGAAAGGCAGGTGGCCCGGTGAGCACCCGCCACTTCGGCGAACCCGTCAAGCGGGTCGAGGACCCCAGGCTGGTCACCGGCCGCGGCCGGTACGTCGATGACATCGGCGATGCCGCCACGCTGCACGTGGCGTTCGTGCGCAGCCCGCACGCCCGGGCCCGGATCGTCGATATCGACCCCGAGGCCGCCTACGACGTGGAGGGCGTGTACGCCGTCTACACCTACGAGGACCTCGACGCTGCGATGGCCGAGCCGTTGCCGCTGCTCATCCCCCACCCCGACCTGACCCACCCCCGCCACCCCTACGCCCTGGCCAAGGACCGCGTCAGCCACGTCGGGGAGCCGGTGGCGATGGTGGTGGCCAGCGACCGGTACGTCGCCGAGGACGCGGTCGCGGCCATCCGGGTGGAGTACGAGGTGCTCACCCCCGTGATCGGGATCGACGGTGCGGTGGCCGCCGAGGAACTGGTGCACGAGGACGTACCCGGCAACGTGGCCGCGGTGTCCACCCAGGCCTACGGCGACGCGGAGGGCCAGATCGCGGCCGCCCCGCACAAGCTGGAACTGACCTGGGACATCGAACGCAGCGCGGCGATGCCGATGGAGGGCAAGGGCGTGCATGCCCGCTGGGACGACGCCGAGCAGCGGCTCACGGTGTTCAGCTCCACCCAGACCTCCACCGGGGTGCGCGGGGCGGTGAGCGCCAAACTCGGCCTGGACATCTCCCAGGTGGACGTCATCACCCCCGACGTGGGCGGTGGTTTCGGGGTGAAGATCATGCACCCCTGGCCGGAGGAACTGCTCATCCCCTGGGCCGCGATGCGCCTGGGACGGCACGTGAAGTGGACCGAGGACCGCCGCGAGCACTTCGTCTCCAGCGCCCACGAACGCGCCCAGCGGCTGAAGGTACAAGTCGGGTTCGACGACGAGGGCCGGATGCTCGGCCTGGAAGTGGACATCCTGCACGACCACGGTGCCTACATCCCCTACGGGCTGATCGTGCCGATCAACTCCTCCACCCAACTCCTCGGGCCCTACAAACCCGACGGGTACCGGGTGACGTTCACCAGCCTGTACACCAACACCGTGATCGTGACCCCCTACCGCGGCGCCGGCCGCCCGCAGGGGGTGTTCGCGATGGAACGGACCATGGACCGGATCGCCCAGTACCTGGGCAAGGACCGGATGGCGGTACGGGAGGCGAACTTCCTACAGCCGGAGGACTTCCCGGTGGAGTTCGGCAACCTGATGTTCCAGGACGGGCGCCCGCTGCGGTACGACTCGGGCAACTACCCGGAACTGGCCCGCAAACTGCGGGACCTGGTGGGGTGGGACGAGTTCGCCGAGTACCGCAAGCGTGCCGAGGCCGAGGGCCGCAAGGTGGGTATCGGCGTCGGCTTCTACGTCGAGGGCACCGGCCCGGGCCCCTACGAGGGCGCCCACATCGAGATCCTCACCTCCGGCAAGGTCAAGGTCGCCACCGGGCTGACCAGCCAGGGCCAGGGCCACCAGACCATCCTGGCCCAGATCGTCGCCGACGAACTCGGGGTGCCGCTGGAGGACATCGAGGTGACCACCGGCGACACCCGACGACTGGGGTACTCGGTGGGGACGTTCGCCTCCCGCGGGGCGGTGATGAGCGGCAGCGCCACCGCGCTGGCGGCCCGCAAGGTCCGCGAGCGCATCACCCAGGTGGCCGCCGACGCCCTGGAGGCCGACCCCGGGGACCTGGAGATCGTGGACGGGCAGGTGCGCGTCAAGGGCGACCCGTCCACCGCCGTCGCCCTGGGCACGATCGCGGTGCTGTCCAACCCGCTGCGGTACGCCTTCGACGAGGCCTCCAAGGCCGCCACCCAGTTCGCGGGGGGTACGGACTTCTCCAAGCCGCCGGTGGCCCCGGGCCAGTCCCCCGGCCTGGACGAGACCGACTACTACTCCCCCACGCACTCCACCTTCGCCGCCGGGGCGCACGCCGTGATCGTGGAGACCGACCCGGACACGTGCGACATCTCGATCCTGAAGTACGCCGTCGTGCATGACTGCGGACCAATGATCAACCCGCGCATCGTGGAGGGGCAGATCCACGGCGGAGTGGCCCAGGGCGTGGGCGGGGCGCTGTACGAGAAGATGGCGTACGAGCAGTCCGGACAGTTGGCCAATGCCTCCTACATGGACTTCCTCATGCCGTACGTCTCGGAACTGCCCACCCGGATCGACGTGGACCACCTGGAGACGCCGTCACCATTGAACCCGCTGGGGATCAAGGGGGCCGGTGAGGCCGGGGTGATCCCCACGTCGGCGGCGATCGCGGCGGCGATCGAGGACGCCGAGGGGATCCCGATCACGGCGATGCCGATCTCCCCGAGCGAGTTGTACGCCCTGCGACTGGGGGCCACGGGCGCAGATCCACTGCAGAACACCATGCCCGGCATCACGGCGCGGCCGTGGTCCGATACCAGCGAGGCGAAGGAGACAGCGTGAAGGTCACTGGCGATGCCGCATTGACGGCCACCCCGGAGCAGTTGTGGGCGGCGTTCAATGACCCGGCCGTCCTGGTGCACACCATCCCGGGGTGCGAGCGTCTGGAGCAGACCGGCGAGGACACCTACAAGATGACACTGCGGGCCGGGGTGGCGGCGATCAAGGGCACCTACGACGGGCAGGTGCAACTACTGGACAAGGTGGAGCCCCGGTCGCTGCGGATGGTGGCCTCCGGTTCCGGCGGGCCGGGCACGATCCAGGTGGCCGTGGACGTGGACGTGCAGCCCGACGGCGAGGGCGCCCGGTTGACGTACGACGCCGATGCCACTGTGGGCGGGATGATCGGCGGGGTGAGCCAGCGGATGCTCGCCACGGTGGGCAAGCGCCTGGCCGGGGAGTTCTTCTCCAACCTCGATGAGCACATCGCCCGCGGCGGACCGAAGACCGGCGACGGCGAGGCGGCCTCCCAGCAGGCCGGCGCTTCCGGTGGGGGTGCTGGGGCAGACGGCGCCGGGGCCGGCGGGGCCGCGGCCGGCGGTGCGCCTTCCGGGCAGCCGGCCTCGGACGGTGGCGTCCCCAGCCAGACGGTGTTCGCACGGCCCTCCGCTGCGGGCGGCGGCTCGTCGTCGACCGATCTGGTCAAGGGCGCGGCCGCCGGCGGTGCGCTGGTGCTGCTGGGCGTCATCGCCGGGGGGCTGCTGGGCCGCCGGCGCTCATGACCACCTCCCCCGGGCGCTCAGGGCATGCAGCGCGCTCAGGGCACTCACAGCACTCTGGGCAGGCAGCGCGCTCTGGGCATGCAGCGCGCTCGGAACCCGGAGCCGGTGCGCTGCGAGCGTTGGTGGTCGTCGCTTCCAACCGGGCCGCCGCCGGGGTCTACCCGGATCGCAGCGGGCCGCTGATCGCCGAGGCGCTACGGGACTGGGGCTTCGAGGTGGAGGGGCCCCGCGTCGTCGGCGACGGTGCTCCGGTCGGCGAGGCACTGCGCGACGCCGTGGCGCAGGAGTATGACGTGGTGCTCACCTCCGGGGGAACCGGGGTGAGCCCCACCGACCGCACGCCGGAGGAGACCGCCCCGTTGCTGGAGCGGCAGGTGCCGGGCATCATCGAGGCGATCCGGCACCAGGGTGTCTCCGGGGGCGTGCCCACCGCGATGCTCACCCGCGGCATGGCGGGGGTGGCCCGCGGCACGGTGATCATCAACCTGCCCGGGTCCACCGGGGGTGTACGGGACGGGTTGGCCGTGCTCGAACCGGTGCTGGTGCACCTGGTGGACCAGGTGCGCGGCGGCGACCACGGGTAGGTTCGGCGAGGTTCCGCGGCGGGGTTCGCCGCGCTGCGTTCGTCGCCGCGGGGTTCGCGCCGCCGTGGGTTCGCCGCGCTGTTCGCTGGGGGCGCGGGGCCGGTTCTCCGTAGGCGCATGGGCCTCGGCCGGGCCCGAAAGTGCCCGGGGAGGGGGCCGATTTCTGGCGTAGAATCTTGAGGTCAGGAGGCAATGATGCGTGAGGTTCTGACTGAACTGATTCAGCGTTGGGAACGCGGGGAAACATCCGCCCTGGCGACCGTGGTGCGCACGTTCCGGTCGGCGCCTCAACCGCCGGGCGCGGCGATGCTGCGGCTGGCCGATGACAGCGTGCTCGGGTCGGTCTCCGGAGGGTGCGTGGAGGGCGACCTGTACGAGCGCGGCGGGCAGGTGCTGCAGACCGGCGGCCCGATGCTGCAGCGGTACGGGATCAGCGACGACGATGCCTTCGC
>CALKWS010000125.1 GCA_938004115.1 uncultured Ruaniaceae bacterium | reverse complement strand
GTGCGAGCCTCACTCCCGCCGCGCCGCCGTTCGCGGTGCGAGCCTCACTCCCGCCTGCTCTGCACCTCGAGAAACGCCTGCCGCAGGGCTTCCCGCAGGGCCATGATGGCCGGGTGCCCCACGCTGGCGTGCCGCACCGAGGTGAACAGTTCGCGGTGGAACGGGCCGGACAGGGCGATCCGGCGGATGCCCTCCGCGCCGGTGGTCCACACCAGGTCCGGCAGCAGGCTGACGGCGTGACCGGCGCGGATGAGGTGGATGTGGACGCCGAGGTCCGCAGAGTGGAACCGGATGTCCGGTTCGAAGCCGGCCACCCGGCACTGCTGGATCGCCCAGCGCCGCGCCGCGGTCCCCTCCGGCTCCATCACCCATGGCACGTGGCGGGTGTCCGCCAGGGTCTGGATGTCGCTGTGAGCCGGAACCGCCAGCCGCATGGCGTCGGTGCCCAGCGTCTCTCGGTGCAGCCGGTCCGAGTGGGGCCTGGAGTATCCCGGGTACTGCTCGGCCATCGCGAGGTCGAAACCCCTGGCCTCCAGTTCGGCCAGCCCGTGCTCCGGTGGGACCACCGAGGCCTCGATGCGCACGTCCGGGTCCCGTGCGCCCACCGCCGTCAGCGCGAACGGGAGTAGCGCCCGGGCCCCGGTCTCCAGCGTGGCGATACGAATGGTGCCGGCCTGCGGCCGCGCCCTGGCCAACTCACCACGCACGCCCTCCTCCAGGTCCATGACCTGCGCGGCGTGGCGCGCCACCCGGTGTCCTGCGGCGGTCAGCCGCAGCCGGCGCCCGTCCTGTTCCAGCAGTGGCATCCCGACCTCGGTCTCCAGCCGCGCAAGCTGCTGGGACACCGACGAGGGGGCATAGTTAAGTGTTTCGGCGACTGCCGTGATCGTGCCGCGTAGTTCGAGTTCCCGGAGCAGACGCAGACGGTGACGGTCCCACACCTCACAACCTTTCGAAGACACCGAAGATTACCATTCAGTTTCTCGCGCTTAACACGAAAGGTGGGCGCTGGCACACTGAATGGCCAGGTACCAACTCCGGGGGACGGGAGGTCCAAACACCGTGACGGAGAAGACACGCACCGACATCGACGCCGGTCTGGCCGAGGAGGCGATCGGCCTCGTCCGTCGTTGGCTGGAGGCCAGCCGGCTGGAACCGGTCGACCCGGCGGCGAAGCGGCTCGCCGACGTGCTCCGCGATGAGAACGGGCTGGATTTCACCGTTCGCTTCATCGACGGCGTGATCCGCCCGGAGGATCACCGGGCAGCCGCCCGGCAGTTACAGGAACTGGTGCCGCTCATCCCCCGGTTCCTGAGTTGGCCATTGCGCACGGCGGTGCGCGTGGGGGCGGAGTTGAGCAAGGTCGCCCCGGGCGTGGTGGTACCGATCGCCAAGGCCACGCTGCGGCAGATGGTCCGCCACCTGCTGGTGGACGCCTCGGAACGGAAACTGGGCCCGGCACTCAAACGCATCCGCAGCAAGCAGCCCGGGGCCCGGCTGAACATCAACCTTCTGGGCGAGGCGATCCTGGGCACCCAGGAGGCCACCCGCCGGGTCGAGAGCACCCGCCGGCTGCTGGCCCGCGACGATGTGGACTACATCTCGATCAAGGTCTCCTCCACCGTCGCTCCGCACAGCCCCTGGTCCTTCGACGAGGCCGTCGCGGACGCCGTGGAGGCGCTCGTACCGTTGTTCCGGCTGGCCCGGAACGCTCCGGGTGGGCAGAAGTTCATCAACCTGGACATGGAGGAGTACAAGGACCTGGACGTCACCGTGGCGGTGTTCACCACGCTGCTGCAGCGTCCGGAGTTCCACGACCTGCATGCCGGGATCGTGCTGCAGGCCTACCTTCCGGACGCGCTGAGCACCATGATGGAGTTGCAGCAGTGGGCCGCGGACCGGGTCGATCGGGGCGGGGCCCCGATCAAGGTACGGGTGGTCAAGGGGGCCAACCTGCCGATGGAGCGGGTGGACGCCGAGCAACGCAACTGGCCGCTGGCCACCTGGGGGTCCAAGAAGGCCACCGACGCCTCCTACAAGGCCGTCCTGGACTACGCGCTGCGCCCCGAGCACACCCGCAACGTGCACATCGGCGTCGCCGGGCAGAACCTGTTCGACCTGGCACTGAACTGGCTGCTGGCCGAGCGGCGGGGCTGCCGGCCCGGCGAGGTAGACCTCGAGATGTTGCTGGGTATGGCCACCGCCGAGGCGGCCGCGATCCGCAAGGACGTCGGCAACCTGCTGCTCTACACCCCGGTGGTCCACCCGCAGGAGTTCGACGTCGCGATCGCCTACCTGGTGCGGCGCCTGGACGAGGGCGCCTCGGATGAGAACTTCATGTCCGCGGTCTTCGACCTGAACAACGATCAGGCGCTGTTCGACCGCGAACGGCAACGGTTCCTGGATTCGCTGGAGATCATCCCTGCCGAGGTGCCCGAACCGAACCGTGTGCAGGACCGCACCAAGGAGCAGCCGCCCGGGCTCCGGGAGGGCTTCCGGAACACCGCCGATACCGACACCTCCGTGGCTGCCAACCGGGAGTGGGGCGCTCGGATCCGGTCCCGCATGCAGACCTCCACACTGGGCCTGGCGACGCTGGAGCAGGGCACCATCACCACCGCCGAGGCCCTCGACGAGGTCATGGCCACCGCCCAGCGGTCCGCGCCGGCCTGGCGGGACCGCGGGGCCGCCGAGCGTGCGGAGATCCTGCACCGGGCCGGCGACGCACTGGAGGCACGCCGCGCCGAACTGCTGGAGATCATGGGCGCCGAATGCGGCAAGGTGCTGGAGCAGGGGGACCCGGAGGTCAGCGAGGCGGTCGACTTCGCGCACTACTACGCCGAGTCCGCCAAGCGCCTGGAGCAGGTGGAGGGTGCCACCTTCTCCCCCGTGGGCGTGACCGTGGTGACCCCGCCGTGGAACTTCCCGGCCGCCATTCCGGCCGGCTCCACCCTCTCGGCACTGGCGGCCGGCTCCGCCGTGGTGATCAAACCCGCGCCGCAGGCCAAGCGGACCGGCGCGGTCATGGTCGAGGCGCTGTGGGAAGCCGGCGTCCCGCGCGACGTGCTGCAGTACGTCCAGGTCGGTGAGGACGAACTCGGCTCGGCCCTCATCACCCACGACAGCGTGGACCAGGTCATCCTCACCGGTGCCTACGAGACCGCCGCCTTGTTCCGCTCGATGCGCGCGGACCTGCCGCTGCTCGCCGAGACCAGCGGTAAGAACGCGATCATCGTGACCCCCAGCGCCGACCTGGACCTTGCCGCCCACGATGTGGCCCTCTCCGCATTCGGGCACGCCGGCCAGAAGTGCTCGGCCGCCTCCCTGGTCGTGCTGGTCGGGTCGGTCGCACACTCCAAGCGTTTCCACCGGCAGCTGCTCGACGCGGTGACATCCATGCACGTGGGCATGCCGTGGGACGAGCGGGCCCAGATCGGGCCGATCATCGCCCCGCCGGAAGGCAAGCTCCATACCGGGCTGACCACATTGGGCCCCGGGGAGAACTGGGTCCTGCGCCCGCAGCCGCTGAACGAGGAGGGCACGTTGTGGCGGCCCGGTATCCGGGCCGGGGTGCGCCCCGGATCGGAGTATCACCTCACCGAGTACTTCGGCCCGATCACCGGGATCATGACCGCGGAGACGCTGGAAGAGGCGATCACCATGGTCAACCAGGTCGAGTACGGGCTCACCTCGGGGCTGCATTCGCTGGACGACGACGAGATCAACACCTGGTTGCAGTCGATCCAGGCGGGCAACGTCTACGTCAACCGCGGGATCACCGGCGCCATCGTGCAGCGTCAACCCTTCGGTGGGTGGAAGAAGTCGAACGTCGGCAACGGAACCAAGGCCGGTGGTCCCAGTTACCTGTTCGCGATGGGCACCTGGCACGACCAGCCCGTTCCCGCCGGCGAGGTCAGCGACCCGGTCGCGCTGCGGGCCCTACGAGCGGCCGAGGCGATCGAACTGGGCGAGGAGGACCGGGCGTGGCTCGCCGGTGCCCTGCGAACCGACGGATCGGCCTGGGCGGAGGAGTTCGGCGTCGTCAAGGACGCCACCGGACTGCGCAGCGAACACAACGCACTGCGCTATCACCCCACGCCGGTCACCGTCCGGTACGAGGGCGAGCGGGTGGCCGAGGTCCTGCGGATCCTCGCCGCCGGTGCTCGGACCGGGGCCCGGGTCACCCTCAGTTCGGCGACCGAACTACCTGCCGGGTTGCAGAGGTACGCCCGGGACATCGGCACTGACGTCCGCCACGAGACGGGCGAGCAGTGGCACCACCGGGCCCGGCACCTGGCGCGTACCGGGGGCCGTATCCGGTTGATCGGCGGTTCCCGGTCGGAACTGGCCCGCGCCACCGACGGGGACCCGGGATTGGCGATCTATTCCGGCCCGGTGGTCAGCGCCGGCCGCGTAGAGTTGCTGCCATTCCTGCGGGAACAGGCTGTCTCGATCACCGCGCACCGGTTCGGCACCCCTCGCCCCCACGACATCCCGCCGTCGGTGCCGAACCCGGGGTGATCATCTGGACCGATCTCACTCCCCTGTACATCACATACTCAGTTCACTAGGCAAAGGGGCCATAGATGTCTGACCGCACGTTCCAACTCATCGCGCTGATCCTGTACTTCGCGGCCATGATCGCCATCGGGATCTACGCATACCGACGCACCACCGACCATGAGGGCTACATGCTCGCCGGCCGGAAGTTACCGCCCTGGACCGCCGCCCTCAGTGCCGGCGCCTCCGACATGTCCGGGTGGTTGATGATGGGTCTGCCCGGAGCCATCTACGCCGCGGGTCTGATCGAATCCTGGATCGCGATCGGGTTGACCATCGGCGCCTGGTTGAACTGGAAATTCGTGGCCCCGCGATTGCGGTCGTATACCGAGGTAGCACGGAATTCCATCACCATCCCGAGTTTCTTCGAGAACCGGCTGCACGATTCGTCCCGGGCACTGCGCGTGGCCTCCGGGCTCATCGTGCTGGTCTTCTTCACCTTCTACGTCTCCTCGATGATGGTGGCGGGTGGCGAATTCTTCGTGATCGCATTCGGCGCCGAATACCTCACCGGGATGTTGATCGTGGCCGGCGTCACCCTGGCGTACACCCTCCTCGGCGGGTTCCTCGGCGCCTCCCTGACCGACGTGGTGCAGGGCACGTTCATGATGTTCGCGCTCATCCTGATCCCGGTCATGGGCATGTTCGCCGTGGGTGGGTTCGGTGAGACCATGGACGCGATCCGCGACGTCGACGCGACCAGGTTGTCCATGGTCGCCGGGCTCGGGCTGACCGGCGCCACGGTGATCGGGATCATCTCCGCCCTCGCCTGGGGCCTGGGCTACTTCGGCCAGCCACACATCATCGTGCGGTTCATGGCCATGCGCGACGCCGCGGCCGCCAAGTCCGCGCGGCGGATCGGCATCGGCTGGATGGCGATCTCACTCCTGGGTGCCATCGCGGCCGGTCTGGTGGGGATCGCCTACTTCCATCGCAACGAGATGGAACTAAGCAACCCCGAGCACGTGGTGCTCGCGCTGGCCGACGTGCTCATGCACCCGTTACTGGTGGGCTTCGTCTTCGCGGCGGTGCTCGCGGCAATCATGTCCACCGTCTCCTCGCAACTGATCGTCAGTTCCTCGGCGTTCGTGGAGGACCTGTACCGGATGTTCCGCAAGGACACCTCCCCGGGCCGGCTGATGATGCTGGGCCGCCTTGCCGTGCTGGTCGTGGCCATCATCGCCATCGTGATCGCGATCAACCCCGGGGGCACGATCCTGGAACTGGTCGCGTTCGCGTGGGCCGGATTCGGCGCCTCCTTCGGCCCGGCGATCCTGCTGTCATTGTTCTGGCGCAAACTCACCAACTGGGGGGCGCTGGCCGGGATGGTCACCGGTGCCGCCACCGTGTTCCTCTGGGACGCCTTCGGGCCGGAGATCTTCGGGTCGTCGCTGTATGAGATCGTGCCCGGCTTCGTAGTGAACGTGCTGGTGGCGGTGGTGGTCAGCAACCTCACGTTCAAACCCAACGCCGAGTTGGAGCGGGAGTTCGACGAAGCGGTCGCGCTGGCCGAGGTGAAGAAGGAGGTCGCGCGGTAGGCCGGCCCGCAGCGACCCGATACCTCACGCGGCCACCCGCACCCGGCTCCCTCGGGTGCGGGTGGCCCGTTGGCAGATGCGGCGTGGTTA
>CALKWS010000124.1 GCA_938004115.1 uncultured Ruaniaceae bacterium | reverse complement strand
CGGGGCGGGGGCCGGACCCCCGGGCGGTGTCCCCCGGGCGATGTCCCCCGGGCCGGGGGCTCAGATGAGCATCCGCACCCCGGAGGGGGTGATGACGCCGTGCACCGGTCGGTCGTGACTAGCCCGGGGCAACGGCTGGTCGCTGACCTCGTCGTCGTAGAGCACGGCATAGATTGGCGCCGAGGGGGAGGCGTGGGTGAGCACCCGGTCGTACCAGCCGCCGCCCTGGCCCAGCCGGCAGCCGGTCTCATCCACCGACAGCGCCGGCACGATCACCAGGTCCGCCTCCTTGATGGCATCCTCCCCGAGGTAGGGGCCATCGGGTTCCGGGGGCCGGCCCGGGGCGCGGACTTCCAGGGACTCCCCGGGCTCGTAAGTCGCCCAGTCCCGCCGCAACCCCTCGCCCAGCACCGGCATGATGATCTTGATCCCGCGCTGGTGCATCCGTTCGGTCAACTCCTGCGTGCCCGGTTCAAACCGGCGGGAGGCGTACACCGAGGCGCACCGCACACCGTCCAGCAAGGTCTCGGCGTGCTCGGCGATCTGTGTCGCCGCCCGCTCGCACTCGCGGGTAGAGCGCTTCTGCCGATGGGCTCGGATCGCCTCGCGAAGCAGGATCTTGGCGTCCTCGACCTCCAGGTCCACGCCCGCGGGCAGGGTGCTCGACACTGACCACATGGCTCCACCTTCTCATTAGTTGCCCGCGCTTGCGTCCCGATACTCTTCCTCCATGGCATCTAACCGGATCTGGCGGGCATGAGGTCGGTCTCGACGCACCTGCAGGCGGTGTTGGATCTGTTACAGCCCCTCCCGCCCCTGCATGTGGTGCTGGCCGACGCCGTGGGTTGCGTGCTGGCCGAGGACGTCATCGCACCGGCCGATCTGCCCGCCCGGGACGTGGCCACGATCGACGGGTACGCGGTGCGTTCGGTGGACGTAGCCGGGGCCAACCCGGACCGCCCGGTGAACCTGCGGGTGCTCGATGAGGTGCGCGCCGGGGACCGGGATTCCCACCGCCTGGTCGCGCTGACCGCGGTGCGCATCGCCTCCGGTGCGCCGATGCCGGCCGGTGCGGACGCCGTCGTGCCGTTGGAGCGGACCGACCGCGGGATGGCGACCGTGGACCTACGCGCCGAGGTGGGGCCGGGAGCCCATATCCGTGCCCAGGGCGCCGACCTGCGCGCGAACCAGGTGGCCTTGCACGCCGGGGACCGGATCGGCGCCCGGCAGATCGCCCTGCTGGCCGGGCTGGGACGCTCCCGGGTCAGCGTGCACCCCCGGCCCCGAGTGGTGCTGGTGTCGGTGGGCGACGAACTGGTGGAACCGGGCCGGCCGATCAGCCGCGGGGAGGTGTACGACGCCAACGGGCACGCCCTGGCCACCGCGGTGCAGGACGCCGGTGGGTCCACCTTCCGGGTGGCGGCGGTGCCCGATGAGCGCACCCAGTTGCGGGAGGTGCTGGAGGACCAGTTGGTGCGCGCGGACCTGATCATCACCACCGGCGGGCTGTCCGCCGGAGCACACGACACGGTCAAGGAGGTGCTCTCCCCGTTGGGCACGGTCCGCTTCGACAACGTGGCGATCGCCCCGGGCCGCCAGTTCGGGGTGGGCGCGATCGGCGAGGGCACCCCGATCATCTGCCTGCCCGGCGACCCGGTGGCCGCCCAGATCGGGTACGAGGTGTTCGTCCGCCCGGCGCTGTTGTCGATGGCCGGGCAGGCCGACCTGTACCGGCCCACCGTGACCGCCAGCGTGACCCAGGGGTGGTCCTCCCCGCTGGAACGGCGCCAGTTCGTCCCGGTGCTGCTCACCGGCACCCCGGATGAGGGTTACCGCGCCACCCCCACGGGGGACCCGATGCTGCTGACGTCGATGGCCAAGGCCAACGCGCTGGCCGTGGTCCCCCAGGACGTGGGGCACGTGGCGGCCGGGGACCGGTTGGCGGCGATGGTGCTGGAGAGTTGACCGTGAGCAGCCACGCGCGGCCGGCGGCCGGGATGGTGCCGCCGGTGCTGCGCGATGGGGACCTGGTGCTGCGCCAGATGCGGTACCGCGACCGGGCGGCCTGGCAGCGGGTGCGGCAGGCCAACTCCTCCTGGCTGATCCCCTGGGAGGCGACCAATCCCGGTGGGGCGGCCACGCCGATCACGTTCCGCCAGTACGTGCGCCAGCAGCGGCGCCAGGCCCGGCAGGACAGCGCCTATTCCTACGTGCTGCAGTGGCAGGAGGAACTGGTGGGTCAGGTCACCCTCGCCGGGGTGATGCGCGGGTCGTTGCACTCGGCGCACATCGGGTACTGGATCTCCGAGCACGTGGCCGGGCGGGGGCTGATGCCCCGGGCAGTGGCGCTGGTGATCGATCACGCCTTCGGTTCCCTCGGGCTGCACCGGGTGGAGATCAACGTGCGCCCGGAGAACGCCGCGAGTCTGCGGGTGCCGCAGAAACTCGGTCTGCGCGAGGAGGGGCTGCGGCAGCGGTACCTGCACATCCAGGGCCAGTGGCGCGACCACCGTAGTTTCGCGATCACCGCCGAGGAACTGACCGGCTCGATGCTGCACCGGTTGAGCCACCCTGGAACCCGGTGAGCACGCCGCCCTCGCACCTTGCACACCGTTGTTGCGCCCACCAGCACCGACACGCCGCAGCGGATGGGCCACTCGTCCGGCCTGCGGTTCTACCGTCAGGAGCGTGAGCACCGCACAGATCGACAGCGTCGCCGGGTTCGTCCTGCTGGCCATCGCGTTGACGTTCCTGTGCTACATGCTGCCCACCATGATCCGGGCACGGCAGGTCGTCTCCGACGCGCGCGTGGACGACCGGTTCTCGACCGGACTGCGGGTTCTTGCCCGCGCCGGGGACACCCCGCCCCGGTACGACAGCACTGCGAGGGTCTACCTACACACCCCACGCGCCGGCACAGTG
The DNA here is from genome assembly GCA_938004115.1 of uncultured Ruaniaceae bacterium. Taxonomy (GTDB): domain Bacteria; phylum Actinomycetota; class Actinomycetes; order Actinomycetales; family Beutenbergiaceae; genus CALKWS01. The sequence goes on along the minus strand of CALKWS010000124.1, from coordinate 1,251 downwards.
GAGGCCCCGATGGACCGCCAGCCCCAACCACCCGTACCCGGGAGCGCCGCCGCCGCCCGCCACGCCGCTGCCCAGCGTGCCGCCCGTGCTGCCGCAGCGAGCCGGCGTGCCGCGGCCGCCCGCCGTCGTCGGGTATTGCTCCTCGGACTGCTCGTACTCAGTGGCACGTTCTGGGCCCTGTTCGCCACGATCACGATCCCGATCGTGCCGGCGAGCGTCGCCACGGGGCTGCTCGCGGCCGCCACGGTGGCCGGCCGTCGCGCTGCGGTGCTGGCCGCACGCGCCGAGGCCCGTGAGCGAGCAGCCCTGGGGCCGGAGCGGCAGCGTCGTCGCCCGGATGCGCAGGAGGAGGGCACGACGGCGACCGGCACCGGGCAGGTGCGGCACGCCCGCCGCTCGGGTCATCACGGCAGCACGACCGATTCCCGTGCGGAGGAGGCCGCGGCCGACGACGCGCAGACCGCCGGGGAGACGGAACATGCCCGGACGGGTCCGGTGCGCACGTCGGTGGCCGAACGCACCGGCAGCCTGCGGATCTCGGTGGACCCGGCCGAGGGCGGCGACGCGGGCGCCGGGACGGAGGAGGGTGACGGGGGTTGGACGCCGGTGCCGGTGCCCAAGCCGACCTACACCCTGAAGGCACCCGCCCCGCGACGGACCGTACGGGCCTATGAGCCGCCCGAGTGGGAGCCGGCACCCGCACCGGCCAGCGCCACGGAGGAACGCCGGGTGACCCTGGCCGAGGTGGAACAAGCGATCCGCGAACGTCAGGATCCTCAGGCCCCGCCGGCCACTGGGGCGCAGGTGCTCGCCGAGCAGGAGGAGGCCCGTGCCCAGAGCCAGGCCGGGCACCCCGCGGATGACGACGACCGAGGCACTGGATCGAAGGACGTGGCCGAGGAGCGCGAGGCAGCCGATGGCGCGCTGGCCGATGCCGCTGGCGCCGAGGGCCTGTCCGCCCCGGCGGCGCCCGGGCAGGGGAGTGCCGCCGCGCCGGACCGTCCCAAGATCGACCTGCAGTCGGTGCTGGAGCGCCGCCGCGCCGTCGGGCAGTAGCCACGGCTCGCGCCTGCACGGTGGGACAGCGAGAACGCGCCCGTTCCCTCATACTCCGGGACCGCGGCAGTAGCCGATCTCACTGTCTCCGGCGGGCCGCGCGCTGGGATCAGATCGGCATCGGGTGCTAACCTTGGTGACGCCTCGGGGCTATGGCGCAGTTGGTAGCGCGTCTCGTTCGCAACGAGAAGGTCG
>CALKWS010000123.1 GCA_938004115.1 uncultured Ruaniaceae bacterium | reverse complement strand
CCGTGACGGTACTCAATGTGCTCTACGCATTCCTGCAGCTCGATGTCATTTTCGCCATGACGCGGGGCGGACCCGGCGATGCTACGCAAGTACTGAGCATCCTCATCTACCGCCAACTCTTCGTGGTCACCAACATCGGCCTGGGTTCTGCACTCGCGGTGATCCTGGGGGTCCTCGCACTCATCGGTGGTCTGGCCACGGTGAAATTGCTGTACCGGCGCGAAGAGCAAGGAATGGCAGGCTGATCATGGTTCAACTGACTCAGCGCGAAGCCGCGGCACGGCCACGCCCCCAACGAGTGAGCCGATCCAGCGGCCGGCGGCGGAGTCCCTGGCTCACGGCGTTCATCTACGTGGCCGTGGTGATCTTCGCCTTATGGATCATCCTGCCGGTCTGGTTCCTCCTCGTCTCCAGCCTCATCACCCCCAGCCAGATGGGGTCGAGGTCGTTCCCGCTAATTCCGGACTCCATCACCTTCAATAACTTCATCGAATTGCTCTCCGGAGCCGGAGCCAGTGTCGGCAGCAGCACGGCCGGCACCAGACTGCTCAGCTCTATCGCCAACAGCCTGCTGGTGAGCACGGTCCTCGTGGCCCTCAATCTCACCCTGGCCGGGTTGGCCGCCTACGGGTTGTCCCGCTTCCCGTTCCGGGGATCTCGAGGCTTTGAACTCGCGGTCATCGCAACGCGGGTAGTTCCGGCGATCGCGATCATCGGCCCATTCTTCATCGCCTTCCGGTTGATGAATATTCTCGATACACCGTGGGCGTTGATCATCAGTTACAACGTCTTTACGCTGCCCTTGGCAATTATGGTGTTGAAGAACTACTTCGACCAACTCCCCAAGGAAATCGAAGAGGCGGCGATGATCGACGGGGCCGGCCGGATGCAGACATTCTCGATCATCATCCTGCCGATCGCGAAGCCGGGCCTCGTGGCGGCAGGAGTGCTCATCTTCCTGGAGGCATGGAGCGAGTTCTTCTACTCGCTTGTGCTGACGAACCAGTTGACGGCTCCCCCACTCCTCGTGGGCTTCCAATCCGTGCAACAGTTCAACTGGAGTTCCCTGGCGGCAGCCACGGTGCTCACCCTGATCCCACCGGTCCTGCTCACGTTGATCTTCCAGCGGCACGTGGTCGGTGCACTAGCGGCAGGACACGACAAATGAGCGGAAAGATCACCGCCGCCGTCATCAGCGCCGGTGCCTGGTCACGATCCAGCCACCTTCCCGCCCTGCGGGCCGATTCACGCGTCAAGATCACGATGGTCACCAGCCAGAACGCCGATCGGGCCCGTGAACTTGCGGAAGAGTTCGCCGTCCCGCGCTGGTCCTCCGACTGGCACGACGCCCTTGAGGACGCTCCGTCCATCGCGATCGTCTCCAGCCCTCCGGTTGCCCATGAGGAGCAGGTCATAGCCGCGCTGAGAGCCGGCTCCCACGTCCTCGTCGAGAAGCCCTTCGCGTTGGACTCCGCTAGTGCCCGACGCATGCACGTAGCGGCGCAAGAGGCCCGACGGAACCTCCTCGTGGGGTTCGGATGGGTAGCCGCCCCGACGTTCGAGTTGGCTCGATCCCTCGTCGCCTCCGGCGAGATCGGCGACATCGAACTCGTCGATTGCCACCTGGACGTGAACACCCGTGGCTTACTGAGCGGTGGAACCGACGGCGGGTGGGGCGCGGCGGACGCCTCCGAACCGCGCACCTACACCGATGCCGCCACATCAGGGGGCGGTGCCGTCGCGGTTTCGATGTCGCACCAATTGGGCCTCGTGCACTGGATCACCGGACAGCGGTTCACCTCGGTCGACGCTCACACATTCCCGTCGGGAGCCGACATCGATCTGCACGCCACCACCAACTTCGGCCTCGAGCATGGTGGTTCGGCCAGTCTGAGTTGCGCCTCGACCCATCCCTATCTCGCACGCCCGCAATGGTTACTGCGTATCTACGGGTCGAAGGCACAACTCACCATCGACTCCGTGTCCGACACCGCTCGAATGGTCGACGCCAGCGGTAAGGTCACTGATTTCACCGCCGAGGAAGCCAGCGGACTCTACGACGCGGGCGCACCGACGAAAGCCCTGATCGATTGCGCGCGGGGCCACGATGCACCCAGCGGCATGTCGGGCGCTCTGGCCGTCCATGTGGTGGAGGCATCGGATGCGATCTACCAGAGCGCGCGAACCGGTCGTCGTGTCGCGCTACCGGCGGAGGGTGCACATGACTGAGCAGGAGACCATCGTCTTCCGGAATGCGTCCGTCTTGGACGGCACCGGCCGGGATGCCTTTACCGCCGATGTCCGGATCGACGGCGACAGCATCACCGCAGTGCAGCCGGGGATCCTTGTCGAAGACGCAGAGTCCTATGACCTGGACGGCTTGACGCTCGCCCCCGGGTTTATCGACATGCATTCGCACTCGGACATCCAGATCCTGGCCAGCCCGGACCATGAGGCGAAACTGTCGCAAGGAGTCACGCTGGAGGTCCTCGGGCAGGACGGGCTGAGTTACGCCCCCGTATCCGATGAGGTGCTGCGTGAGTTGCGCAAGCGGATCAAGGGCTGGAACGACGATCCGCCGAATCTGGACTGGAACTGGCGCAGCGTCGCGGACTACTTGGACCGGTTGGACGGCGATACCGCGGTCAACACGGCCTACCTCGTACCGCACGGCACACTGCGGATGCTCGTCATGGGCGACGCGGCGCGCGCGGCGACGCCCGCCGAGGTGCAACAGATGGCGACGCTACTTCGGCAGGGCCTCGAGGAGGGCGCTGTCGGTCTCTCCGCCGGCCTGACCTATGTGCCGGGCATGTACTCCACAACCGCGGAACTGGTGGAACTTTGCCGCGTCGTCGCCGAGCACGACGGCTACTTCTGCCCCCACCACCGGAACTACGGTCCGCAGGCCCTCGAGGCATATGCCGAGTGCATCGACATAGCCAAACGATCCGGCGTCGCCCTGCACTTCGCCCATGCCCACATCTCCATCGATGTGAACCGACGCACACTACCTGAACTGCTTCGGCTGTTCGACGAGGCGATCGCCGACGGGGTGGACCTCAGTTTCGATAGTTACCCCTACCTGGCCGCGATGACGACGCTGAGTTCACAACTACCCAGTTGGGCGCAGGCCGGGGGTATCGATGAGCAGATTGAGCGACTCCGTGACCCGGCCAGCCGCGAGGAGATCATCACCGCACTCGACGTCACCGGGTCCGACGGGCATCAGGGCCTGACCATCAACTGGTCGAACATCCACGTCTCCTCCACACCGAATGCCCCGGGGTACGAGTGGGTAACGGCCGGCTCTCTGGGGGCGGCTGCCGCCAAGGCCGGGGTCAGGCCCGCGGAACTCTGCCTGGACATCCTTGTCGCAACCGAACTCGGTGCCTCCTGCGTCATGTTCGTGGGCATCGAGGAGCACGTGCGCGCTCTCATGCAGCATCCACGCCACATGGTCGGGAGTGACGGAATCCTCGTCGGCGACCGACCACATCCCCGTTCCTGGGGGACGTTCCCGCGCGTCCTGCACACCTACGTCCGCGAGGAACGAGTCCTCGGTCTCCCCGAGGCGATCCGGCACATGACGCACTCTCCTGCCCAACGACTCCGGCTTCGCGACCGAGGCAAGATCGCCCCGGGATACAAGGCCGATATCGTGATCTTCGATCCGGGAGCGGTGAGTGCCGAAGCCACGTACGAGAATCCTCGCCGGCCCGCGAAAGGGATCGATCACGTGCTCGTCAACGGTCGATTCGCGTTGAAGAACGGAAAGGTGACCGGAATACGTTCCGGACGCGTCTTGAGGGGGTCGCAGTGAGCGGAGGAGTGAAGTCAGCGCGCCGGACGCTGGCACGACTCGACGCGGTGGCAAAACGTCCGGATGGGGTGACATTCAGCGAACTCGGTGAGATCCTCGGCATCCCTCAGAGCAGCCTGTACGGATTGCTCCAGACAGTGGTTGCCGCACGTTGGTTGGTGTTCGACGACGAGACGAAGCGCTACTTCGTCGGCGTCAAGATGTGGGAGGCAGGCCAGCGCTTCAAGCGGAGCCGCGAAGTCACGATCAGGACGCGGCAGCACCTGCTCGCCGCGCAGCGTACGTTGGGCGAGACCATCCAACTCGGGATCCTGGACGATCTCGACATCGTGTACATCGACAAGGTCGAGGGCGCGCGGCCGCTGCGGCTCGTGTCCGAGGTGGGCAGCAGGCTGCCCGCCTACGTCACCGCCATCGGCAAGGCACTGCTTGCCGAACTTCCCGAGCAGCAACTCTTCGACCGCTTCGCCGGCGAAACCCTCGAGGGCTACACCGACGAGACCATCACGTCGGGCGATGAACTCATCAAACACTTGGGCACAGTGCGCAGCAGCGGCTACGCCACCGATCACGGTGAGTACACCCCCGGCGTGTTCTGCGTCGCCGTACCCATCCGCGACGCCACCGGACGCGCCGTTGCCGCGATGAGTTGCTCGGTGCCCCAGGCGCTGGTCGACCTCGGTGAGACCGATGAGGACGAGATCGCAGCCGTGCTGCAGCAGCAGGCGACGAAGGCGTCAGTCGCCCTCGGGATGCCTGAGCCCGTCACTCGCGTGCGCCGCTAACCCTCTCCCACGCACCCCTAACCCACTCCCACGCGCCGCTAACCCTCGCCGTCCGGGCACAGAAAGGATGAAGTCAATGACGTTTCGCACCGAGGCATCCGAGGTGGATTGGCTGGCGATCGACGTCGCTACTCCGGCATTGCTGCTGGATCTCGACGAGATGGCGGCGATCCGCCAGGCAGCCGGGGTTTCCCTGCTACCGCACGCCCAGACCCATCGCATTGGTCAACTCGGGATCCGGCAGGTCCAACGGGGAGCGTCCGGACTCACGGTCGCCACTGTGGCCGAAGCAGAGGGGTTCGCCGCTGCTGGTGTTGACTCGATCTTCATCGCGAATCCGGCGGCGGATGAGAATAAGTTCCACCGCTGCCTGCAGTTGACAGCCGGCTGTGACCTGACACTCGCGTTCGACACCTTCGCCGGCGCTGAGGCGCTCGCGCACTTCTTTGCCTCCCGTGGAGCCACCATCAAGGTCATGATGGCTATCGATAGCGGTCTACGCCGCGAGGGCGTCGCTCCCGCGGCCGCGCCGGACCTGGCTGAACGCGTTGCTCAGTTGGACGGTATCGATCTAGTCGGAATCTATACGCACGAGGGCACGGTATACGAAGCGCGGGACGCTGCCGACGTGGAACGCCGATCTCGGCTCGTCGCGCAGGAGATGGTGGCGACTGCCGAACGTATCCGTCAGGTGGGGATCGACCTTCCCATCGTCTCCATGGGTGCCTCCGCGAGTGCCCGGGTCTGCGCGACCGTCCCCGGAGTAACCCAGGTCCGCCCGGGGATCTACGCCTTCAACGATGCAGGTCAGGTGGCGCTCGGGAATGCGTCGCCGGAAACCGTGGCGGTGCGGGTGATCGCCACCGTCACCGGTCACCCCGAACCTGGCCGTGCATACATCGACGGGGGTTCCAAAGCACTCTCCGCCGACTTGCTACCCGCGGCAGCGCTGCGAGATCGGTATCCCGGGCACGGCATCATCGTCAACGCCCCGGGATGGGTGATCGAACGTGTCTCGGAGGAGCATGGCTGGTTGCGCTGGTACGGGGACGGAGAACCGCAGCCGCTACCGGTGGGCACCCGGTTGGAGATCATTCCCAACCACGTGTGTATGGCGTTCGCGATGCTCCGGCGGGCACAGGTGGTCCGTGCCGGTGAAGTTCAGGGCCAATGGGAGATCTTCGGCGCCGGCTCATAAGACGCGCGTTTCAACGTGGTGGAGTCCTGTGTGAATGAGGTAGTGAAAGGGAAATGATGATTTCGCTAGTCCTTGAAGAGATCGGTCGGCTCGTCGTCACCGACGACGTCAAACCCACGCCGGGGCCCGGCGAAGTTCGAGTCCGGGTGGCCGTCACCGGGATCTGCGGCTCAGACATCCATGGCTACACCGGCGAGAACGGGAGGCGGTTTCCTGGGCAGGTGATGGGCCACGAAGCCTCCGGGTGGATCGACCAGATCGGTCCCGAGAGCGAGGAGTTCGGGTTGCGCCTCGACCAGCCGGTAACGTTCAACCCCCTCGTCGTACCACTCGAACACGCCGACGAATACCGAGGCCGGGAGCAGCACTGCCCGGACCGTTACGTGATCGGTGTCAAGGCATCTGTGCCCGCTGCCTTCGCCACGTACGTGACCATTCCCAGCCGGAACATCGTGCCCCTGGATCCTGATGTCCCGATCGAGCACGGTGCTCTCGTCGAACCCCTTGCCGTCGGCGTCCACGCCGTTCGCAGGGTGCTGACCGGATCCGAGGGCCGCTCACTTGTCATCGGAGGCGGACCCATCGGCCAGGCGGTCGTGCTCGCTCTGAAAATGGCGGGGGTCGAGCGAATCTACGTGAGCGAAGTAGACCCCGCCCGCAGGGATCTCGTCGAGCGGCTCGGCGCCCGGGCGCTGGACCCCCGCACTGAGCCACTCCGGGCGGCACTCGATAGTCTGGGCGGACCGGTGGACGTCAGCTTCGACGCGGTAGGCACCGACCAAACCGTTGCTGACGCGCTCTCTGTCACCAGTCGTGGCGGAAGGATCTGCCTGGTCGGCATGGGCAGCCCTTCCCTGACGCTGGATGCATTCGGAATCAGCACTGATGCCCGGTCCCTGGTGGGCAGTTTCACCTACTCCGCACAAGACTTCCTCGATGCGGCCGACTATGTGTCGCGCGCGGGCGAGGAGATGTCGCTACTCATCAGTCGAGAAGTCTCCCCGAATGAAGCAGACTCGGCGTTCCAGTCCTTGGCCAAGGGGGACGGCACACCGGGCAAGGTGCTGGTCCGTTTCAACCGTTGAGCGGCTCGGCCCGGCGCAGCAGTGCCACCGGAATAGCGCAGCCGGTGAGCACAGCGCCCGTGATGGCAACGCCAACGGGCCACCCCAACCAACAGACGATTCACGATTGGAAAGGACGGGCGTGACCGGATTCCGACACCTCGGCGTTCCCGACGTACTGAACGGCGTTGGGCCCGCGACCCGGCTGGGCGGGCTCCCCCTGCATCCTGAGGTGTGGGATGCCATGCAAGAAGCCCTGCGCTCACCCGTGCGTATGGATGTCCTCGGTCGCGAAGTCGGGAAACATATTGCGGACCTTCTGGGCGTACCAGGTGCGTATGTCACCTCGGGTGCCTCAGCGGCACTCTTGCTCGGGACCGCCGTGTGCATCGCTGCTGATGATCCGCCCGCAGTCGACCAACTCCCGGATACGAGCGGCCTGCGCGACACCGTCGTGATCCAGAAGGCGCACCGGGATCCCTACGACCGAGCCGTCACGGCGACAGGCGCGCGGCTGCTCGAGATCGGCTATCCCGAGTCGACACACCCCGGTGAACTCGAGCGTGCTCTGGATGCCAACGTTGCCGCCGTTCTGTATCGGCCCGGCCGACCCGGCAATCTCCTCCCGCTCGCCGACACCGCCCACATCGCGCATCGTGCCGGCGTCCCGGTCATCGTCGACGGCGCACTGTTCGTGCCGCCGGTCGACCGATTGCACGACTACTTCTCGGATGGCGCCGATCTCGTCGCCGTGAGCGGTGGGAAAGGATTCCGTGGACCACAGGCGAGTGGGCTCCTCCTGGGCCGCGCTGACCTGATCGACGCTGTTGCCGCACACCACCAGGACCTGGACGAGCGCGCTCAGACCTGGCCGATCCGTCCGGCGGCTACGCCCCCCAGGCACGGGATCGGCCGGCCGACCAAGGTAGGTCGCGAACAGGTCGCCGGGCTCCTCGCCGCGATCGAACGCTACCTACGGGCGCCCGGCGCGGACGAGGGCCCCGGGATCGCCGAACTCCAGCACCTGGAGACGGCCCTATTGGGCGACGGCCTCGAGGTCGAACGTATCCATGATCCCGCACTGAACGTCCCGACTCTGCGCCTGAAACTCGGCGATCGCCGTCGAACTGACGCACTCCTCCGGGCACTCGCACGGCGCGCCACACCCATCTACCTCGGCGAGAACGAGGCCTGGAACGGTGCCGTTCAGATCAACCCGATGGCACTCGGACCCGGACATGGCGCAGACATCGCCGCAGCGATTACGGAGGAACTGGCGAACCTCGATGAGTAGCCACTCATCCGAATCCAGTGTGTCCCACCTTCCCTACTCGATCTGTGTTTTGAGGAGTTGATGTGTTGTGAAGTTGATGCGTATTGGTGCCCCCGGCCAGGAGAAG
>CALKWS010000122.1 GCA_938004115.1 uncultured Ruaniaceae bacterium | reverse complement strand
ATTCGACGTGGGCTCTGTGCAGCACCCGGCCGCGCCGCGCTGCGCCCGACTGCGCCGCCCCATGCCCGACTACACCGCCCCATGCCCGAGTGCACAGCGCCATGCCCGACTGCACAGCGCCGTGTCGAACCGACCCGGGCGAAATGACTAGAGTGCCCCGGGGAGGAATCAATGGCGAGCACACACCACCGGCACTCACCGGCACCAGCACTGGCACCGTTCGCCGTCGTCGCGCTCCTCGTGGCCTGCATCGTCCTGCTCGCACCGGCCACGGGAAGTTGGCAGGGTGATCTCCGGGACGTGCGGCTGAACCCTGCCCAACAGGACGAGTCTCCCCCACCGCCCCAGGAGTACCACGACCTCGGCCCGGAGGATCGCCTCGAGCATCCTCTAGCAGCGGAATCCCCCACCTCTCTGAGCCCGATCTGGGGCCAGATCGCCTCCGGGCTCGCCGGCCTGCTCATCGCCACCGCGGTGGGCGTGCTGGTGTGGTGGCTCGTCCGGTACGTCCGTTCCCGGCCCCCTGAGGAGGACGTCCAGGCGCTGCAGGTGAACGCCGAGATCGCTCCGGAGGAGCAGATCCCGACCATGGCCGCTGCAGCCAAGCGGGCCGGCCGCGAACTCCACCTCGCCGGTGAACCGGCCGATGCGATCATTCGCGCTTGGCTCACACTGGAGGACGCCGCTGCCCAAACCGGGTTACGCCGTCGTCCCTCGGACACACCCACTGACCTCACCGTGCTCGTCCTTGCCCGCACCCGAGCCGACCCGGCCGCCGCCCGTGGCCTGCTGCGGCTCTATCACCGCGCGCGGTTCGGCACCGAGCCGATGACGCCGACGGACCAGCAACGCGCACTGGACCACCTGAAGACCCTCGCCGACAGTTGGGGCGCCGTGAACCCCGACGGGGCGGGGCTCGAGGCCGCTGCCGCATCCGAGGAGTCGCGATGACGCCCAGCGCCGGCACCCCGCTACGACGGGAGCCACAGGACCGCCGCCTCCGCCGCTGGACCATCGCACTCCTGCTGGCGTCCGCGGCCCTTACCTCGCTCGCGATCTGGCTCGGGCTGAGCGTGCGCCACTCCGTGCTCCTCGGCGTGTGCGTGCTCCTGGTCGTCGCGTTCCTCCCGTTGACGGGCGTACCCGCGTGGGTACGGTTCCAGCGCCTGCCCTATCAGCGGCGCGATGGCGCCCGCCGGGAGGTGTCCACGCTCAGTTGGGCCTTGTACGGCAACCACGCCACCCTGCGGGAACCCGCCGTACGACGGCTGCACGAGGCCGGGACACGGGCGTGCCAGCACGCCGGTCTGGACCTGGTGACCGCCACCGGACGCTCCCACGCAGTTGAGGTTCTCGGCCCGGCGACGCTGGCCTTCCTCGACGATCCCCTCGCGCACCCGGTGGACGCCGACCGGATGCGTGCCCATCTCACCGCCTTCGACCGACTAGACCTGAGGAACGCCGCTCGATGACAGCACCCCAGTCCGAGGACCCCACCAACCCACCCGCCGCAACACCCCGAGCCACAGCGCAACCAGCCACAGCGCAACCAGCCACACCGCAGCCGGCCGATGCGGCGCCCGGCCCGCTACCGGTGCCCGAGGTGGCGCGTCTCGGCGGTGCCGTCCTGGACCGGGTGAGCAGCATCGTCGTCGGCATGCGCCAGCCGCTCCGCACCGCCCTGGCCACCATCCTGGCCGGCGGGCACGTGCTGTTCGAGGACGTCCCCGGGTTGGGCAAGACATTGGCGGCACGCACCCTCGCCGGGGCGCTCGGCCTGGATTTCCGGCGCCTGCAGTGCACCCCGGACCTGCTCCCGGCCGACATCACCGGCTCCTACACCTTCGACCCGGGCACCACCGAGTTCGTGTTCCGCCCGGGCCCGGTATTCACCGGTCTGTTCCTGGCCGATGAGATCAATCGAACCGCCCCGAAGACGCAATCGGCGCTGCTGGAGGCGATGGCCGAACGGCAGGTCAGCGTGGAGGGCACGTCCCATCCGCTGCCCGCGCCGTTCCACGTGCTCGCCACCGCCAACCCGGTGGAGTACGAGGGCACCTATCCGCTGCCCGAGGCCCAGCTCGACCGGTTCATGGTGCGCCTCGCAGTGGGCTACCCGGACGTCGCGCAGGAGGCGGACGTGCTGGCCCGGCGGATCGCACGGCGCACCGAGTGGGCCGAGGTGGATCAGGTGGTCGACGCCCCCACGCTGCTGGCGATGCAGGCCGGGGTCGAGGCGGTCGATGTGGACCCGGACATCCTCGACTACTGCGTCCGTCTGGCGGCGGCCACCCGCGAGCACCCGACGGTGGAGGTGGGCGCGTCCCCGCGCGGGTCGCAGGCGCTGGTGTTGCTGGCCCGGGCCGGCGCGGTGCTGGATGGGCGCGACTTCGTGATCCCCGAGGACGTGAAGGAGGTCGCCGTCCCCGCTCTCGCCCACCGGCTGGTGCTCACCCCGGCGGCCTGGGCGGCGGGCGCCTCCGCGGCGCAGGTGGTCGAGCGCGTGCTGCAGGAGGTTCCGGTGCCTGCGTCCACGCGTGGTATGAGCGGCGCGGGCGCCGGGGCGGGCGCCGCGCGGTGACGCAGGCAGCGTCCGGAGGGCCGACGGCGGGACACCGGTTCGCAACGGAACGGCGGCCGACGGCGGAACAACAGTCGGGGGCGGAACAACAGTTCGCGGCGCAACGACAGCCGACGGCGGGTGCCGGGCAGGACCTGGACGCACGGCCCACGCTCTGGGTACCCGGCGGATCAGCCGCGGTGGCCGGTGGGCTGGGGATGGCGCTGCTCACGCTCGGTCTGGCTACCGCCCGCCCGGACGTCGCGGCCCTGGGCATGCCGCTCGTGCTCGGTTTCGCCTGGGGCTGGTTCACCCGACCCACGGGACAGGTCGCAGGGGCTCTGGTCCCCGCCGACGGCGCCGGCCCGGTACGCGCGCACCTGCACCTGCACGCCCCGCGCGGCACATCCGTGGTGCGGATGCGGGTATCCACCGCCGGATACCAACCCGCCGAGGCGGTGCTCAGCGCTCGCCGCGATCGGCACGTCACCCTCTCCCTGCACACCGCGCGCACCGGCGTGCTGGAGGCCTACCGGGTGGACTACGTCCCCGCGGCCCACGGCGAGGTGCTCGCCGCGCACTGCCCGCCGCTGGGACCCGCTCGGCTGCTGGTGCGCCCGAGGATCAGGCCGCTGCGGCGTCTGCCCCTACCCTTCCGGCTCCAGGGACTGGTTGGGCCGCACACCTCCCGGCGCGTCGGCGAGGGCCTGGAACTGCACGACATCCACGAGTTCACCCCCGGCGACCGGCTGCGCCGCATCGACTGGCGCACCACGGTTCGCCGCTCGTTCGACCCGCGCACCGGCAGCCTCGGCGAGTTGTACGTCCGGCGCACGCTCGCCAGCGCCGACGCCACCGTGATGCTCGTGGTGGACTCCCGGGACGAGGTGGGCCCCGATGTGGACACCTGGGCGGGCGGGGCGCCCACCCGCATGACCCAGGCGACCTCGCTCGATCTGGCGCGGGAGGCCGCGGCGTCGGTCGCCCGGCATGTGCTGGACCGGGGTGATCGGGTGGGTCTGGACGACCTGGGCCGTCAGCGCCGTCCGGTGCCCCCTGCCGCGGGAAGTAAGCACGCCGAACGGATCATCCAACGCCTCACCCGGATCGCCCCTGAGGGCAGCCCGAAGCCGCGGTTGCGCTCCCCCAGGCTGCCCTCGGGCGCCCTCGTGGTGATCTTCTCCACCTTCCTCGACGATGAGGCCGGCACCGTCGCCGCGCTCTGGCGCTCCCAGGGGCACCGGGTCCTCGCCGTCGACGTGCTGCCGACCCTCACCACGGCGAACCTGGACCCGCACGCGGCCACGTCCTACCGGCTCATCCGCCTGGAACGTGGCCTGCGCCTGGCCGACCTGCGTCGTCAGGGGATCGATGTGATCCATTGGGCGGGCGACCCGGACGGCCACGGCTCCGACCTTGGCGCCCAGGAGGCGTTGCTGCTCGCATCCAGCCCTCGCCGGGGTGGTCGTTGATGGGCCCGACCACGGGCAGGAGCACGCGCGGCGGCCGTCGGGCACGGGCCGCCGCATGGACGCGATCGCGGTGGCGGGAGGCGAGCCGCCCCGACCCACGGCCACCGGCGATGCGCCTGCACCTGGGCACGACCGTCCCGGCCTGGGCGTTGCGGGTGCCGGCGTTCGCCCTGGCCGCGATCGCGGCAGTGGTGGTCACCAGTGCGCCGCTGACCACGGCGGTGCTCGTCCTGGCCGCGGTGCCGGTGCTGGTGGCACCGGGCACCGCGCTGCCGGTGGTGACCGCCGGGCTCATCGGGTGGGGCCTGCTCGCCGGTGACGCCCACCCCGTGACCGCGACCGTGGTGGTGCTGTGCGTCCCGACGTTCCTGGCGGTGTGCCGGCTGGTCGGAGGCGTGGGGTGGGCGGCCCGCGTGGAGGTCAGCGCGGTGAGCGGCGCGGGCAGACCGCTGCTCGGCTTCGTGGCGATCGCCCTGGCCGTGATGCACCTGGCCATGGCGGCGCCGGCGGCCGGCCCGGGCTGGCTGTGGGCCGGGATCGGGGCGCTCGCGGCGCTCGCGGTGTTGACCGGATTGCTCACCCGGCGGCTGCGGGCGATGAACTGACGGGGCCGTCGTCAGGAGGGCCGTCGTCAGGAGGGGCGCCCCGATAGCGCTACCCTCATCGGGGCGAACCACCGTGAACAGGGAGAACCGCGATGAGTCAGGGCACCACTAACGCGTCCACGTCATTGACCCGTGCGGAGCGTCTGGACCGGCTCCCGTTCGGGCGGGCGCACCGGCGCCTGCTGATCGGGTCCGGGATCGGCTGGGCGCTCGATGCGATGGACGTGGCGCTCATCTCCTTCATCATGGCGGCGCTCGGGATCGCCTGGAACCTCAACAGCACCGAGTTGTCGGTGGTCGCCTCCATCGGGTTCGTGGGGATGGCCCTGGGCGCCAGCCTGGGCGGGCTGCTCGCGGACCGGTGGGGCCGCCGGCAGGTGTTCGCCCTGACCCTGCTCATCTACGGCCTGGCCACCGGTGCGGCGGCGCTGTCCACCGGACTGGTCATGCTGATCGTGCTGCGGTTCCTGATCGGGCTGGGCCTGGGCGCCGAGTTGCCGGTGGCCTCCACGCTGGTCAGCGAGTACGCCCCGAAACGGATCCGCGGCCGGGTGATCGTGATCCTCGAGGCGTTCTGGGCCGTGGGGTGGCTGGCCGCCGCGGTGATCGGGTACTTCGTGGTGAACCCGGAATCGGGCTGGCGCTGGGCGTTCGTGATCGGCATGGTCCCGGCGGCCTACGCCCTGGTGGTGCGGTACGCCCTGCCGGAGTCGGTCCGGTTCCTGGAGCAACGCGGCCGGATCGCTCAGGCCGAGGAGTCGGTGCGGTACTTCGAGGAGTCCGCCGGCGTGACGCCGGTGCCCTCCCCCGAGCCCGGGCCGCCCGCTCCCCCGCCGAGTTGGCGGGCACTGTGGTCCCCTCGGATGCGCCGGCGCACGATCGCGATCTGGGTGGCCTGGTTCGGGGTGAACTTCTCCTACTACGGGGCGTTCATCTGGCTGCCCACCCTGCTGGTGCAGCAGGGGTATGACCTGGTGCAGTCGTTCGAGTACACGCTGATCATCACCCTGGCGCAGTTACCCGGTTACGCGGTGGCGGCGGTGCTGATCGAGAAGTGGGGCCGGCGGGCCACGCTCGCCTCGTTCCTGGTGTTCTCCGCGATCGCGGCGATCTTCTTCGGGCAGGCCGACACCGTGGCCGCGATCATCGCCGCGGGCATGGCGCTCTCGGCGTTCAACCTGGGCGCGTGGGGAGCGCTGTACGCCGTCACCCCGGAGATCTACCCCACCGCACTGCGTGGCACCGGCGCGGGCGCGGCGGCGGCATTCGGGCGGGTCGCGGCGATCCTTGCCCCGCTGTCCACCCCGGTGTTCATCTCCCTGGGCGGCAGCGCACTGGCGTTCGGGGTGTTCGCCACGTTCTTCGTGATCGCCGCGGTGGCCGCGCTGTTCCTGCCGGAGTGGACGGGCAAGGAGTTGCAGGACCGGTAATGATCGGTCGGCCCGACGACGACGCGGCCGGCGCGGTGCACGACGGCGCGGGCTTGGCGGGCGGGGACCGGCTGCCGGGTCTGGACCGGGCTCAGCAGCGCCGCGTCCGGGAGTGGTTGCCCGGTGCACACCTGGTCGCAGACCTGGGGTGGGGACTCGTCGACTCCACGGTCCTGCACGTGCGCACCAGTGACGGCGCTGCCGGGCAGGCCCGGGACCTGGTCGTCAAGGCCGGTGGTCCGGGAAACCATCACATCCACCGGGAACTACGGGCCTACGACGGCTGGGTCGGGCCGTTGCAGGCGCGCGGAGCCGTCCCGGTCCTGCGCCATGGCGATACCGAAGCGCGGGTGTTCGTCACCGATTTCCTCCCCGGCGATCTGCTCCATGGCCACCCGGATGAGACCGATCCGGACGTCTACCGCCAGGCCGGTGCGTTGCTCGCGCTGCTCCACGGCCAGGCGCGGCGCGTGGATGCCGACCTGGGCATCGCGTTCAACCTCGAGCGCCGCGAGCGGGCGCTGCGCTGGCTGGCCGGAGAGCACCGAATCCCGCCGGAGACGGTCCGCGAACTGCGCGCTCTGCTGGCCGACCATCCCACCGCACCGGCGGTGCTCGTTCCGACCCACGGTGACTACCACCCGCGCAACTGGATGATCCACCGGGGACGCGTCGTCGTCATTGACTTCGGCCGGTTCGACTGGCGCCCGCCGCAGACTGACCTCGCCCGGCTCGCCGCACAGCAGTTCCGGGACGATCCGGCATTGGAGGCGGCGTTCATCGACGGGTACGGTTGCGACCCGCGCGGGGAGGACGAGTGGCGGCAGGTGATGCTCACCGAAGCGATCGGTACGGCCGTGTGGGCCTACCTGGTGGGCGATGAGCAGTTCGAGGCCCAGGGGCATCGGATGATCGACGACGCTCTGACGCTCTTCGGCTGACGCACGCGCTGCCGTGACACACTCGCGGCACAGGACGATGGAGGGTGAGAGCATGCAGGATCTTCGGTCCCGGGCGGGCACCATGCTGAACGGCACAGCCTCGGGCATGGTCCCGATGGCGGTCTTCACCCCCTGCTACGCGATCTGGCCGGTGTTCGCCTGGCCGGTACCGGGCGCGGTGATTCTCGGCGTCGCGCTCGCGTGGTCGGTGTACCTAGGGCTGACCGCGCGCCGGCTGTTTCGCCTCAGCGCGGAACTGCCCGATGAACGCAGCGAGCACGACGCGCGGATCACCCGCGGGATGACTGTGCTCAGCAGCGTCCAGGGCGGAGGGATCCTGCTGTCGGCCGTGGTGCTCTGGCTGCTCGGGCTGTGGATGTGGATCCTGCCGGTGGTGGCATTGATCGTGGCACTGCACTTCTTCCCGATGCCGGCACTGTTCGGCCGCACGATCGACTACTACCTCGGCACGCTGATGGCGATCGCCTCACTCGCGGGCTTCGCCCTCGCCGGGCTGGGCCGGCCGTGGCAGGAGGTCTGGGCCGCCACCGGGATCGGCGGCGCGATCGTCACCGGCCTGTACGGGCTGTACATGGTGCGCACCGCCCGCAGGACGCTGGCCCAGTACGAGGCGCTGGTCACCAGGACCCGCTAGGGGGCGGTCCACCAGACGTCATGGCTGGTCAGGTCGTTAGGTTCGGCCCGGACCCGGAGTTCGTGCTCACCGAACACCACCAGCAGCCCGTGGGGACTGTGCGTGCTCGAGGTGACCGTGAGGCCGATCAGCGAGTCCAGCGCGACCAGGGCCGCCTCGTCATGCTGGCGCAGGTCCGCCCACCCCGGCCGGACCGTGAAGGTGGTGTCGAGGTAGAGCCGCGTCTCCGCCCCCGAGTCCGGGTCGTTGAGCGCGAGGAACGGCCACGCCTGGCGGCGACCGGCCTCCACCACGAGCCACCCCTGCAGCCGGTTCAAGTCCATGCGCTGATGCTACGGACTTCCGCTTCCAGTGCGGAGACCCACGTATCTCAGTGCTTCGGCGCCGGCGTGGGCCCCGGGGGTTGCGGCGCCACCCCGGGACCCGGCCAACTACTGCTCGCTGAGCACCGGACGGTGCACGTCGGTCAGGTACTCCGACTCCTCCACCGTGGAGGGATCGCTGAGGTAGATGTTGAACACCTTACCGGTCAGTCCCGCGCCGTCGACGGGCGCCTCACTCAGGCCGTTGTCGGTCAGGAACGCAGTGATCTGCGCGTGTGCCTGGCTGATCTGGCTGAAAGGTCCCACCACCCGGGCTACGACGGCCCGTTGTTCCGGGACCTCGATCACCTCCACGGGTCCCTCCGCCGTCGTGCCGGGAGGGACCGGGAGAAACACGGACAGGTCAGGGTCCTCATCCACGTAGGTGGGGTCGTGTTCGAACACTCCCCCGGGGCCGGTGGGAGTGAGGCCCTGGCGCTGCAGTTCCGGCATGAACTGCTGCCACAGTTGTCCCTCATCGGCGTAGGTCGGCACCGTGCCCCGATAGGTGGCCACGGTCATCGCGGGGATGGTCCGCAGTTGGATCTGGTGCTTGGTCATCGTGCTTCCTCTCGCTTCCTGGAGCATTCGGTCGATATGTCGCAAGCGCTGCATGGCCGCGCGCTTCTCCTGCTCGAGCACGTCGCGCTGGGTCAGCAGCGCATGCTCGAACGTGGGGGTGCCGCGGGCGGCGAGGAGTGCTGCCATGGCGGAGACGGTGAAGCCCACGTCGCGCAGGTTCCGCACCATGAGCGCCTCGGCGATCTGGTCACGCGTGTACCGTCGGTAACCGCTGCTGTCGACGTGCGCCGGCACCAGCACCCCACGTTCGTGGTAGTGCCGGAGCATCCGGACGCTGAGCCTGGTCAGCGACGAGAACGTCCCGATCGACATCGGCTGCAAGGTCTCGGCCATACCCCAGATCCTGACGCCTCACACCATGTGAGGGTCAAGGATTGCGTGAGCAGATGTGTCGCGCCGGCCCTCTCGATGCCGGGGCCGAGTCGCTGCACCGGCCCGAGGCAGCGGGACTCATCGCCGCGTGCTCACGCGGCGTCCTCCAGCCACACCGCCTCGGCCGCCAGCATCGGTTGGGTCCCCGCAGCATCCAGTTGCGGGGACGGTGCCTCCGGCGCGGGTGCCAGGGGCCCGGATTGCAGGCGCACCGCCGGAGCCCGCAGCAGGGAATCCAGCGCGCGGGAGACCTCGGCCGCCGAAGGACGGTCCGCCGGATCCTTCGCGAGCAGGTCCGCCACCAGTCCGTCCAACCGGGCGGGGGCGCCGATCACCAACTCGCCCAGTCGCGGCGGGGTGCCGTGCGCGTGGTGGCGCAGCGCTATCTCCGGGGAGTCCACGGGGAACATCGGCCCCCCGCTGAGGGTCTCGAAGATCAGACAGCCCAGGGCGTACATATCGGTCGCGGGCGTGACCTGCTCGGCGCGGATCTGCTCCGGGGCCATGGATGCGGTGGTGCCGTAACTGGGGGCCCCGCCCGAGTGGCCAGGTTCGGTCGCGATGCCGAAGTCGATCAACGTGACCTGCTCACCGGTGACCATCACGTTCGCCGGTTTCACGTCGCGGTGCACCACGCCGGCACGGTGCACCGCCCGGAGCGCGTCTGCGATGCCGCGCGCCAGGGTCAGCGTCCGCGGCAGCGGGAGGGGGCCGTCGGCCAGCATCCTGGCGAGGTCCTGCCCGCGGAGCAGGTCCATCACCACGGCCGTCTTTCCGTCGTCGTGCTCGATGCCGTGGACGTCCACCACACCCGGGTGGGAGATCGCTGCGATGACCGACGCCTCCCGGCGCAAGCGGCGGACCGCGGAGTCCTCGGCGGTGCCGCGAACCAGTTTCACGGCGACCTCATCGCCGGTGCGAATCTGCCGGGCCGCCCATACCTCAGCCATCCCGCCGCGACCGATCGGTCGCAGCATCTGGAAACGATCCGCGAAAAGATCCATTAGGACAGTGTGCAACGGCATGGCGGAGCGTGCCTCTCGGGAGGCATGAAAGAAGGCCCCTGATCGACGTTTCCGCTGATCAGGGGCCTTCATTAGTGGCGGGGGGAGGATTTGAACCTCCGACCTCCGGGTTATGAGCCCGGCGAGCTACCGAACTGCTCCACCCCGCGTCGGCCTACCCAGGTTACGACGTCGGCGACCGCAGAAGCAAATCGCCGCAGCCCGCGCCCACGTGATGTGAACCACCCGGGCATCGACGTGGCGGTAGCCACCTGGGCGCGACCTGGTGGACGCGCCCGGGGGCTATGGCCGTGGCTACTGGCCGTTGAGCTCCTCGTCGGCCTCCAGCGCGCGCTGCAGGGCGTCCTCGAGACGTTCCTGGGCTTCGCCGTAGGCGGCCCAGTCACCGCTCACGCGGGCTTCCTCGGAGTCCTGCATCGCCTGCTGGGCGTCGGCCAACGCGTTGTTCAACCGCGTCCGGGCGTCCCCGGCGTCCGGGTCGGTCGCCGGCGGATCGGTCTGCTCGGGCTCGGCCGGCTCGGTCGCTTCGGGGTCGGCCGGAGTGGCGTCCGGATCGACCGGTTCACCGCCCTCATCGACGTCCCCGGCGTCCAGGTCGATCTCGTCGTCCGGTACCGGGTCCACGTCCGCGTCCCCGGCCTCGGCCCCGGCGTCACCGCCGAACACCTGGTCCAGCGCCTCATCCAGGGTGTAGGCGAAGCCCACCGAGTCACCGAACCCGACCAGCACCCGCCGCAGCAGCGGGAACTGGGTCCCGGTCTCGGACTGCACGTACACCGGTTGGACGTACAACAGCCCGTCGCCCACCGGGAGGGTGAGCAGGTTACCGGCGATCACCTGCGAGCCCCCGGAGGACAGGATGTTCAGTTCCCGGGCCGCGGTGGTGTCGGAGTCGAAGTTGTTCTGCACCTGACCGGGTCCGGGCACGGTCAGGTCACGGGGCAGTTCCAGCAGCCTGATCGTGCCGTAGTCCTCATGGACCACACCGTCCTGGTTGCCGGTCTCGGCGTTCACCGCCATGAACCCGGTGAGCACGTTGCGCTGGTCGTCGTCGAGGATGAACGAGGACGTGAGCGAGAACGTCGCCTCGTCCTGGGTCGGCATGGCCAGACTCAGGTAGTACGGGGGCTGCGGGAACTGCGGCTCGGCCGGGTCCTGCGGGATCCGCCAGAAGTCACCACCGGAGAAGAACGTCCGGGCGTCGGTGACGTGGTAGCGGTTCAGCAGTTCCCGCTGCACCTTGAACAGGTCCTCGGGGTACCGCAGGTGGCTCATCAGATCACCGCTGATCTCATCGATCGGGCGGATCATGTCCGGGAAGATCTCCATCCAGGTCTGCAGGATGGGGTCCTCCATGTCCCATGCGTACAGGGTGACCGAGCCGTCGTAGGCGTTCACCACGGCCTTGACCGAGTTGCGGATGTAGTTGACCAGTTCGGGCATCTGCGCCTGGATCTGCTGGCCGTCCGGCGTGGTCAGCGCGTCGACGGTCGCGGCCTCCAGTTGCTGGCGCTCCGAGTACGGGTAGTCCGCCGAGGTGGTGTAGGCATCGACGATCCACACCACTTCCTTCACCCCGTCACCGTCGGTGTCCGCCACGGCCGGGTAGGTGCGTCCGTCCAGGGTCAGGAACGGCGCCACCTTGGACACCCGCTCCCGCGGGTCCCGGTGGTAGAGGATCTGGGACTCCTCGTTCACCCGGTCGGAGAAGATGATCTGCTCACTGCCGAACCGGGCGGCGTACAGCAACTGGCGCCAGAGGTTGCCGATCCACGGTCCGCCGTCCCCGGTGTAGGTGGTGTTCACCTGTCCTTCGGGGGCGTTGTCATCGGGGTAGTCCAGTTCCCACGGGGTGGTGCCCTCCGGGGCGCCCACGATCGAGTAGTCCGGGGAGTTCTCGGAGAAGTAGATCCGGGGCTCGTACTCGCCCAGCGCACCCACCGGGGGGATGCCGCCCTCGAAGAACTGCGGGCGCCCGTCGTCGGTCACCGTGGCGCCGTAGGCGGCCACCACGCCGAAGCCGTGGGTGAACACGGTGTGGTCGTTGGTCCAGTTGCGCTGCTCGACCGCGTCGAGGTTGATGTCCCGGACCGCGATCACGGTGTCCCGCAACTCACCGTCCACCTCGTACCGGTCCACCGCCAGCTGGTCCGGGAAGGTGTAGTAGTGCCGGTTCTGCTGGTCCTGGCGGAACGTCGGGGAGACGATGTTGGGGTCCAGCAACCGGATCGAGGCGGTGGACTCCGAGTCGTCCGCCAGCGCCCCGGCCACACCCTCCAGTTCGGCCTCGTACCGTTGCGATTCCACGTTGTCCTTGAGCCCGTAGGCGGCCAACGTGGCCTCGATATTGCGCTGGATGAACGGTGCCTCGTTGTCCTGCTCGTTCGGGTTGACCACCACCGCCTGGGTGATGGCCGGGACCGCCACGCCGGCGACCAGTCCGGTCACCACGGCCAGCGCCAGGCCCACCACCGGCAGGCGCCAGCGCCCCCGGGTGCCGAAGATGAAGATCAGCGCGGCCACGAACACACACGCGAACGCCAGGATCCACCGCGCGGGGAGCACCGCGTTGATCTCGGTGTAGGTGGCGCCGTCGAACCGGTCACCGGGCGAGTTCAGCAGCGTGTACCGGTCCAGCCAGTAATTCACGCCCACCAGCAGCACCACGATCCCGGCGAGGATGCTCAACTGCAGGCGCGCCGGCTTCTCCGCGCGGCGCTGGCCGGTCACCTGGATCCCGCCGTAGAGGTAATGCACGAACGCGGCCGCGGCGAGGCCGAAGATGGCCGTCCACATCACGAAGGAGATGGCGAACCGCAGCATCGGCAGGGTGAAGATGTAGAAGGACAGGTCCATCCCCCACTGCGGGTCGGCCTGGCCGAAGGGCTGACCGTTCAGCGCCTCGAGGAACGGTTGCCATTGGGTAGCGGTGGCCGAGGCCGCGAAGAACCCGATCACCAGCGGGGCGGCGATGAACGCCAGTTTCCGCAGCGGTTCGAACGCCTCCCGGTACCGTTCCAGATCGCGTTGCTGCGGGGTGGTCGGTACGTACATC
>CALKWS010000121.1 GCA_938004115.1 uncultured Ruaniaceae bacterium | reverse complement strand
TCTCCCCGCAAGCCTACCGGCGCCAGTTCTCCCACCTGGCCCCAACCGCCGTCGAGGCCTGAGGAGCGCTGAATCGCCCTCCGGGCCTGGAACGCTGCTCTGCGCCGCAGGGTCCGCGTCAGCGGCTCTCGCTCGTGGTATCGGCGTGGGCCGGGCCGGCGGGCTCGGGGCTGGCGGGCTCGGGGCCGGCGGGAATGTCGGGGCCCTGCTCCTCGGCATGCGCGACGGTCGTGCCGAGCCGGGTGCGGCGCAGGCCCCACATCACCAGCACCGCCAGGACGACAAGCCCGAGCGCGGCGAACACAAAGGTGTCCCGCGTGGCAAGGGTGAAGGAATCGACGGCTGCCGCCCGCAGCGCCGCGCCCGCACCATCCGGGAGCGATCCTGCGATGGCCAGCGCCGATCCGATGCTCTGCAGGCTCTGTTCGCCGGCGGCCGGGTCGACCCCCTCGGGCACCAACGGACCCAGGGCGCTGTGGTAACTGAGGAAGGCGATGCTGCCGCCGATCGCCAGCCCTAGGGTGTTCCCCAGGCTCCCGGCGACGTCGCCGCTGGCCGAGGCTGAACCGGTCTGCTCCACCGGTGCGCTGGAGATGATCACGTTGATCCCGAGCGCGAAGATCGGGGCGATGCCGGCTGTGATGAGGGAGGCGGCGACCAGGGCGGGGGGCAGCGGCGCCTGGGATGCCCCGCTGAGCAGGGTCGTCATCAGCGTGGCGCCGGCGGTTGCGACGAGGACCCCGCCGCCCATCACCGCGCTCGGGCGGGCCCAGCGCAGGAACGCAGGGGCGGCGACGGTGGCGACGATCGACACCGCGGCGGGGATGGTGAGCAGCAGGCCGGCCTGCAGCGGGGTGCGGTCGAGGGCGACCTGTAGGTACTGGGCGAATTGCAGGTCTGCGCCGGCGGTCACCGTGATCACCAGCAGCACCGCGAGCAGACCCACGGTGAATCCACGCGAACGGAACAGGCCCAGGTCCAGCAACGGTGTGGGCAGGCGCCGTTGCCGGCGCACGAATGCCGCCCCCAGGCCGAGTCCGGCGACCAGGTAGGCGGCAGCCGGCCAGTCCGCGCCGGCGGCCAGTTCCTGGCCCCCGTACACCACCAGGGCCACCGCGCCCAGGGAGGACAGGACGCTGGGCATGTCCACGCCGCCGGTCCCGGTTCCGGGAACTCTCGGCAGAAGCCACACCGCCGCGGTGACCACGACCAGCACGATGGGCACGTTCACCAGGAAGATCGACCCCCACCAGAAGTGCTCTAACAGCGCCCCGCCGATCGGCGGGCCGAAGGCGACTCCGCCGGAGAAAGCGGCCATGAAGATCGCTACCGCCGCGGAGAACTGGTCATCGGAGCGGAACATCCGGCGCAGCAATGCCATGGCTGCCGGCGTCATCGAGACCGCGGCGAACCCGATCAACGCTCGCGCGCCTACCAGGACCTCGATCGACGGCGCGTAGGCGGCAAGCAGATTCGCCGCGCCGTAGGCAAGGGTGCTCAGCACCAGCAACCGGCGCGGTCCGAACCGGTCCACCACGCGCCCGGCGGTCAGCAGAAGGCCGGCGCCCACCAAGTCCCCGATGTGCAGCATCCATAACTGCTGGGTGGCGGTGGGATCCAAGGCCGCCGCGATCGTGGGCGTGGCCAGGAAGAGGACCGTCATATCGATCGCGGTCATGAACACCGGAACGGTCAACAGGGCGAGGCCCACCCAGGTTAGGAGGCTTGCGCGGGGCTGGGACGAGATGGCCATCGGCCGACTCCTCTAATAGATAACGGAACGTACCGTATCGGAGCGTAGGGGCTGCTTGGGCCGCGCGTCAATTACGGTACGATGTGTATCGATACGGGTGGGAGCGTGAGCCGATGCAGAGCAGAGCCAGGGCCGGGCGGCCGCGGGATGCCGCGATCGACCGGGCGGTGCTCGATGCCGTCTCGCAGGTACTGGACACCGGTGGGTACCAGGCGCTGGTGATCGAGGACGTCGCCCGCCGAGCCGGGGTCAGCAAACCGGCGGTGTATCGACGGTGGGCCGGACGACGGGATCTGGCCCTGGCGGAACTGCGCCGCCGGTTGGAGGCGGTGCAGCCCCCGGATACCCGGTGCACGCTGTGCGACCTGCACGAATCGCTGTCGCTGTTCTCCCAGGCGTTCACTCGCGTGGGCGCGACCACCCTCGCCCACCTCCTCGCCGACTCGGCACATGACCCCGACTTCCGCGATGAACTGATCGGCACGCTGGTCAGCCCCCAGCGGGAAGCGGTCAGCCGCACCCTGGTCAAGGCCCGTGCGCGGGGGGATCTGAGATCCGACCTCGATCTGGCCCTGACCGTGGACGCCTTGTCCTCACTGGTGTTCTATCGCCAACTGTTCGGGCCCGATCCGCTCGACGATGCCGAGATCGGCCGCGCGGTCGCGGCGATCCTGAGCGGGATCGCCACCGATTACGACGCCCTGGTGCGCGAGTCGCTGGAGCACGAGGGTGATCACGTCGTCCCCGACCATGCCCACCCAGGCTGAATCGAGCGCCCCCTCACTGCGTCGCTACATCGCGTCCGGGTCGGGAGCGCCGTAGCCGACCAGCCAGGCCGGTTCGATCCGGTACATCCGGATGTCCTCGC
>CALKWS010000120.1 GCA_938004115.1 uncultured Ruaniaceae bacterium | reverse complement strand
GTTCTGGTCGCACCGGGTCAGTCGGCGGTGCCGGCGAGCACCGGGATGCCGGTGACCTCGCCATGACGCATCCGGCAACTGCCCGGCGGCGCCTCGTCGGGGAACGCGGGCAGGTCTCCGCGCAGGGGGATGGTCACGTCCTCACCGCGTTCGCGGGCGGCGCGCTCGAGCACCATGTCCACCAGGCCGCTGACGAACCGCGGGTGGGTGCCCGCGGTGGTGGCGCACGCCGCCTGCAGGCCCAGTTCGGTGGCGGTCTCCATCGCCTCGGTCTGCAGGTCCCAGGCCACCTCCATGTGGTCGGAGATGAACCCGATCGGTGCGATCACCACGCGCTGGATGCCCTGTTCGCGCAGGTCGGCGAGGTGGTCGTTGATGTCCGGCTCCAACCACGGCGTGCGCGGGTCGCCGGACCGGGAGCAGTAGGACAGCGAGGAGGAGGTGAGCGTGATGCCCGCCTCGCGCAGGTCGTTGTCGATCACCGCCCGGACATCCTCGTGCTGCTCCCGGTATCCCGGCCCGGTCACCGCCGAGGCCTGCTGCATCGTGGTGGGGATCGAGTGGGTGACGTAGGCGATGTGCACCCCGTCCTGCGCCCCAGGCACCTGGGCGACGGCGTCCCTGATGGCCGCCACGTTGGCGTCGATGAACCCCGGGTCGTTGAAGAACGGGCGCAGCACGTCGATCTGCAGCCCCTCACCCTCGACGCCCAGGTCCGCCACGGAGGCAGCCAGGTGCTCCCGGTACTGCCGGGAGCCGGAGTAGGAGGCGTATGCGCTGGTGATCAGCACCAAGATGCGCCGGGCCCCGAAGGCCACCGCGTCGCGCAGCGTGTCGGTGGTGTAGGGGTGCCAGTTCCGGTTGCCCCACAGCACCGGCAGGTGCGTGCCCCGTTCGGTCAGTTCCCGGGCGAGCGCCGCGCGCAGGGCCAGGTTCTGCTCGTTGATCGGGCTCTTGCCGCCGAAGGCGAAGTAGTGCTCGCCCACCTCGGCCAGCCGCTCCTCGGGCACGCCCTTGCCGCGCACCACGTTGCGCAGGAACGGGAGCACGTCCTCTTCGGCGTTCGGGCCGCCGAAGGAGCACAGCAACAGTGCGTCGTAGGGCGCGGCGGAGGGACCGGGCATCGAGGTCATTCGGATGGGTTCCTTGGCTTCGGATCGGATGCGGGCGACGCCTACCGTAACATCAGATGAACTAGTTGATCTGATGAAGTGGATGTGC
This sequence comes from uncultured Ruaniaceae bacterium, assembly GCA_938004115.1. Classification (GTDB taxonomy): domain Bacteria; phylum Actinomycetota; class Actinomycetes; order Actinomycetales; family Beutenbergiaceae; genus CALKWS01. Next base: position 1,804 of record CALKWS010000120.1, on the reverse strand, counting down.
CAGGTTGGACCCTCGATGACCCAGTTGGACACCACACCACGCACGACGGCGCAGCCTCCTGATGCTGCGCCGTCGGCTGCGTCGACCGCCGGGTCGGGCGTGTCCCGGCGCGCTGTGTGGCTGGCGCTCGGCGCGGGTGCGGGCCTGGTGGTGGCGGTCCTGCTCAGTGTGAGCCTGGGCACATTGCGGCTGGACCCGGTGGAGGCGATCCGGGCGGTGGTCACCCCCGCCGACTCCCAGGTCAGCACCGTGGTGTGGTCCATCCGGCTGCCCCGGATCGCGGTGGCCATGCTGGTGGGTGCCGCCCTGGCCGGGGTGGGCGTGGTGATGCAGGCGGTGTTCCGCAACCCGCTCGCCGACCCGGGCGTGACGGGGGTGTCCTCCGGCGCGGCGGTCGGCGCGGTGGCGGGCATCACCGTGGGGTTGGCCGGCTCGCTGCGGTGGGGGGTACCGATCGCCGCGTTCGTCGGTGCGCTGGTAGTGGCCCTGATCCTGCAGGCGGTGCTGCACACCAACCGGGGCGCCAGCACCTACACCCTGATCCTGGTGGGGGTGTCCATCAACGCGTTCGCCGGGGCGCTGATCTCCATCCTGGTGGCCAACGCCCACGACGATGCGCTGGCCCGCGGCGCGGTGTTCTGGCTCGCCGGGGACCTGGAACTACGCACCTGGCAGCACGCGGCGATGGCGGTCGCACCGATCCTGCTGGGGCTGGCGCTGCTGCTCACCCGGGCCAAGGCGCTGGACGCGTTGCTGCTCGGCGACGACGTGACCGCCACCTCCGGGTACGACGTCCACCGCACCCGTCTGGTGCTGTTGCTGATCGCCTCGCTGGTCACCGGTGCGGCGGTGGCCGTCTCCGGTGTCATCAGTTTCGTCGGTCTGGTGGTCCCGCACGCGGTGCGGTTACTGATCGGCGCCAGGCACTCCCTGCTGCTACCGATCTCGATCGTGTGCGGGGCGTTGTTCCTGGTGCTCACCGACACCATCGCCCGGGCCGGGTCCACCACCGTGGTGATCCAGACCGGTGCGGTGGCCGCCCTGATCGGCGCGCCGGTGTTCCTGGCGTTGCTGCTGTCCCGGAGGAGAGCATGACGACGACGCACGCGAACCCGCTGAGGCTGGAGGGCCTGGTGGCCCACCGCGGCCGGCCGCTGTTCACCCCCGTCCACGCCACCGTGCACCCGGGCACGCTGCTCGGGCTCGTCGGACCGAACGGGGCGGGAAAGTCCAGTCTGCTGTCCGCCGTCGTGGGCACCGGGATCCAGACCTCCGGCGCCGCCTACTACGGCGAGGTGAACCTGCACACCGTGCGGCCGCGCCGGCGGGCCGAGGTGCTCAGTTACATGACCCAGGACGCCTACGCGCCGAACGAATTGCTGGTCCGGGACGTGGTCGGGGTCGGGGCCCGGGCCACCGTCCGGGCGGAGGGCACCGGGGCCCGGATCGCCGGGGCGTTGGACCGACTCGAGGTGGCGCACCTCGCCGATCGGAGGTACGCCCAGCTCTCCGGCGGGGAACGCCAACTGGTGCAGGTGGCCCGGATGCTCGCCCAGGACGCGCCGATCATGTTGTTCGATGAGCCCACCTCCGCCCTGGACCTGGGCCACCAGCTCACCGTGATGCACGTGCTGCGCGAGCGCGCCAGCGCCGGGCACGTGGTGGTGGTGACCATGCACGATCTGACCCAGGCGTTGCGCTGGGCGGACCAGGTGGCGGTGATCGCCGCGGGTACGGCGACCTTCGGCAGGCCCGAGGAGGTCATCACTCCCGAGTCGATCCGCTCGGTGTACGGGGTCACCGC
>CALKWS010000119.1 GCA_938004115.1 uncultured Ruaniaceae bacterium | reverse complement strand
CTGGCACGTCGCGCACTGGGCACCTCAGGGTGCGCCGAAACGGCGGGGCGCGCCGAAACGGCGAGGCTGCGCCGAGACGGCGCGGCGGGGTTACGCCGAGACAGCCGACCGCAGCCGTACCGAGGGGTCGGCCGCCGCGGCACGGTCCATCCGGGGCAGCGAACCGCTTCCCAGGAGCTTGCGCACCGCGGAGACGTCGCGCGGCATATCGGCGACCACCGCCCCCACCAGGTGGTCGCCCTCCAGCACCAGCGCCGTCCAGGCGCCGTCGTCGTAGTCGCGGATCAGCAGGTCGCCGTCCACGCGTCCGAACACGCTCAGGTGGTGGCCCAACTGGGTGGAGTAGATGAACGGGGCCGGGCGGTGCTGGGGCGCTGGCATCCCGAGCATCGCCGCGGCGAGCCGATCCGGGTCGTGCAGCGCCGCGGACCAGTGGCCGCCGGGCACCTGCCCGAACACCGGGTCGGTGCGCCACGCACAGTCGCCCACCGCCCAGATGCCGGGTGCCTGCGCGCGTCCGTCGGCATCGGTGTGCACGTGCCCGCCGGGGCCGAGCGGGACCGCACCGGCCAACCACTGCGTCGCCGGGACCACCCCGATCGCCGCGAGCACCACCTCGCCGCGCACCGTCGCGCCGTCCGCCAGTTGCACGCCGTCGGCCTCGACCCGCGCCACCGGCACCCCGGTGCGCAACTGCACCCCGGCCTCGGCGTACCAGGCCCGGGTGCGCGCGCCCAACCGTGCCGGCACCTGCCGGGACAGCGGTTCGGCGGCTGCTTCCACCACCGTCACCCGCGCGCCGGCACCGGCCGCGACCCCGGCGACCTCCGCGCCGATCCACCCCGCGCCGACGATCACCAACTCGGTGCCAGATCGACGCAGGAGCCCGCGCAGCACCTCGGCGTCGGCAGCGGTGTGCAACGTCAGCGCCTGGGGCCACGGGTTCACCGGACGCGCACCACAGGCCAGCACCACTGCGTCGGCCATGACCTGGCCCCCGCCGGCCAGGTCCAGCACGTGAGGCTCGCCCGGGCGCAGCGCCACCGCTGGATCGCCCAGGTGCACGTCGTCGGCAAGTTCCCGCAGGTCGGACCCCAGTTCCCCGGTCAGCCAGGCCGGCTCGGGCCTGCTCAGCAGTTCCTTGGACAGCGGCGGGCGGTCGTAGGGAGCCACGCCCTCGGCGCCCACCACGGTGATCGCTCCGGCGTAACCGCGTTCGCGCAGCGCGGCACAGGTGCGCAGGGCGGCAAGGCCGGCGCCGACGACGGCGACATGCCCGGGCGGGGGAGAAAGGTTCATCTGGGCAACGGTAGTCTCAGGGCGCGATGAGCCAACCTGATGATGACCTCGCGCCCCGGCGGCCGCTCTGGGGGTTGTGGGTGACCCTCGGCGGGGTGGTGCTGGTGGTGGTCCTGGCGGTGCTGACGAACGTGCGCGTCGCCGGGGTGGCGCTGGCCGTGCACCTGGCCGTGCTGGGGGCCTGGAGGTTGGTCGCCGCCACGCCCGGACCGTTCGGGATCACGGTGCGCTCGCGGTTGTTCGACGTGGCGTTCCTGTGGCTGGGCGCCATCGGGACGGCGTGGATGACCCTGACCGCCGACAACCTGTGAGGCACCGCCGACGACCTGTGAGGCCCTCAGGGCCGGTCGCGGTCCTCCTGCGCCCACGGGTCCTCGCCGCGGGTGGAGTCCTCCTCGGGCTCGTCGGCGAGTAGATCGGGATCCTCCAGATCGGGATCGCCCACCTCCGCAGCGGCCTCCTCGGCGGCTTCATCGGCATCGGCGGCTGCGGGCATCGCCGCCGGGTCCGC
>CALKWS010000118.1 GCA_938004115.1 uncultured Ruaniaceae bacterium | reverse complement strand
AGCCCAAGGACCGGGACATCGCGATGGTGTTCCAGAACTACGCGCTGTACCCGCACATGTCGGTGGCCGACAACATGGGCTTCGCCCTGAAGATCGCCGGCACCCCCAAGGCCGAGATCCGCCAGCGGGTGGAGGACGCCGCCAAGATCCTGGACCTGTCCGAGTACCTGGACCGTAAGCCCAAGGCACTCTCCGGTGGTCAGCGTCAGCGTGTGGCCATGGGCCGGGCGATCGTGCGGAACCCGCAGGTGTTCCTGATGGACGAGCCGTTGTCCAACCTGGACGCCAAGCTCCGGGTCTCCACCCGCACCCAGATCGCCTCGCTGCAGCGCCGCCTGGGCGTCACCACCGTGTACGTGACCCACGACCAGACCGAGGCGCTGACCATGGGTGACCGGATCGCGGTGCTCAAGGACGGCGTGCTGCAGCAGGTGGGCACCCCGCGGGAGATGTACGACACCCCGGCGAACGTGTTCGTGGCCGGCTTCATCGGCTCCCCCGCGATGAACCTGGGCTCCTTCGCCGTCTCCGACGGCAAGGCGAACCTGGGCGACACCCACATCCCGCTGACCACGGCCACCCTCAACGCGCTCACCGAGGACGACAAGGGCGAGATCACCCTCGGCTTCCGTCCCGAGTCCCTGGATCTCACCACCGAGAACGACGAGGGCGCCTTCCCCGTCCAGGTCAACGTGGTGGAGGAACTGGGCTCGGACGCCTACGTGTACGGCCAGCTGGGCGACCAGGAGGTTGCCGAGCACGTCACGTCCGGGGCCGGTGACGCCCAGGTCATCGTGCGCACCGACCCGCGTCAGGTGCCGATGAAGGGTGACCGGATCTACGTCAAGATCCGCGAGGGCGAGTCCCACGTGTTCTCCTCCTCCACGGGCGAGCGCCTCCCGGCCTGACGGCGCTGAACTAACCCGAGCAGCGGCCGACGACGTCGGCCCGCACCTGCGGGGCGGAACCAGAACCTGGTCCCGCCCCGCAGCGCTGTGCGCACCCTGCCACAATCGTGCTCATGCCCCCTTCGTTGCAGATCACCGCCGCCGCGCCGGATCCCGCCCTGCTGGACCTGCCGTGGCACGTGCCGCTGGAGGACTGGCCCGCGGAGACGATCGCGGCGCTACCCCGCGGCATCTCCCGGCACACGGTGCGGTTCGTGCGGCTGTCCGGCCAGGTGATCGCGATCAAGGAGATCGGCGAGACCGTCGCCCACCGGGAGTACCAGCTCCTGCGGGACCTGAACCGGTTGGAGGTGCCCTCGGTGCGCCCGGTCGGGGTGATCACCGGCCGGCACACACCCGAGGGTGAACCGCTCACGGCGGCGCTGGTGACCGAGCAGCTGCGGTTCTCCCTGCCGTATCGGGAGCTGTTCAGCCGCCATCTGGCCCCGGACACCGCCACCCGGCTCATCGACGCGCTCGCGGTGCTGTTGGTGCGGTTGCACCTGATCGGCTTCTACTGGGGCGATGTGTCCCTGTCCAACACCCTGTTCCGCCGCGATGCCGGCGAATTCGCCGCCTACCTGGTCGACGCCGAGACCGGGGAGTTGCACGACCGGCTCACCGACGGGCAACGCAACTACGACCTGGAGATCGCCCGGGTGAACATCATCGGGGAGTTGATGGACCTGGCCGCCGGTGAACTCGTCGACGACGAGGAGGTGGACCCGCTGGCGATCGGGGACATGATCGTGGAGCGGTATACCGACCTGTGGTCCGCCCTGACCGAGATGGAGGAGTTCGGCACCGAGGACCGCTGGCGGGTCGCCGACCGGATCCGCCGGTTGAACTCGCTGGGTTACGACGTGGGCGAGTTGCTCATGACCACCGACGTGGACGGCACCTCGGTGCGGATCCAACCCAAGGTGGTGGACGCCGGGCACCATCACCGGCGGCTGATGCGCCTGACCGGGCTGGACGTGCAGGAGAACCAGGCCCGGCGGCTGCTCAACGACATCGACACCTACCGGGTGGCCACCGACCGGCAGGGCGATGACGAGGTGTACGTCGCCCACGACTGGCTCACCGAGGTGTTCGAGCCCACGGTCCGGGCAGTACCGCGGGAACTGAGCCGCAAGCTGGAGCCGGCCGAGGTGTTCCACGAGGTGATGGAGCACCGGTGGTACCTGGCCCAGGAACGCGGCGAGGACGTCCCCATGGAGGAGGCCGTGCAGTCCTACATCGATTCGGTGCTGCGGCACCGGCCCGATGAGGACGCGGTGCTCGGGCGCCCGCCCGAGGAGCCCACCGAACCGGCCGGGTGAGCCCGCCCGCCGGCGCTCAGACCCCGGTGGCCCGTTCCCGCCGCCGGCGCAGCCAGGGCAGTACCGACAGGGTCAGGTTGCCCGCGGCGGCGGTGCCCAGCACCCCGGCGAGCACGCCCCACCACTTCCCGGCCCGGGCGTCGCTGCTGGTGTGCTGCAACGACTTGCGCACGGCGTACAGGGCACCGGTGAGTTGCAGGAGCCCGGCGGCCGGTGTGGTCCACGCCAGCGTCGGGTGTTCCTGGGGGTCGGCGATCCGGTAGGCGGCCTCCGAGGCCTCGGTGGCCGTCCGCCGGACCTGTTCCATGTTCGCCCGCGCCTGGGCGCGCGCCTGCTCGCGGGCCTCGTCGGCCACCTCGCGCACGTGCTCCATGTGTGCCCGTGCCTGGGCGCGGGCCTCATCGGCCGCCTCGTCCATGGCACGCCGCACGGTGGCGCTGACGGTCAACGGATCGAGCGTGTCGGCCTCGGGGACGTCCGCGGCGTCGATCGTACCGGTGAGGAAGTCATGGACCACCTCCGGCAACCGCAGGCCGCGCACCATGGTGCCCAGGCCCTGCTCGCCGTCCTGCGCCAGGGCGGTGGTCAGCGCGTCCTCGTCGTCGGCGAAGCCCCCCTCCAGCAGGGCGCGCACCAGCGCGGCCTGGCCCAGGATCCGGGTCACGAACGGGCCCACCACGTCGGCGGCGACATCGGGCACCACCGTGATCGTGGCGTCCCAGGAGTGCAGGTGGGCGTGTCCCGGTTCGGACAGGATCGTCACCGACGGGAATGACTCCCCGTGTTCCAGCAACACCACCGGCAGGTGCTCATCGCGCCACTGCAGGGACGTCAGCGCCGGGCCGTCCTGGACGAACACCACCCGGCGCTCGTCCTGGTCGAGCACCGCCAGGGGCGTGTTCGCCTCGGTGGCCAGGTCATGCAGTTCGCGGGTGGAGGCCCGGGTGATGGCCACCGCACGCTCGGGGAGCCGGGTGGAGGACAGGTCGATGTCGGACCAGAACGGTTCCTCGGTGTCCGGGGCGTCGGCGCCCTCGGCGACGATGTCCTCGAACACCACCAGCCCCTGGCACTCGGCCGCGAGCGCCTCGGCGAGTTCGCTCAACTGCGGTCCGGGGACGATCTCGGTGTGCCCGGCGGACAGCACCGCGACCCGGCGTTCCTCGTCCACGGCCACCGTGACCGCCACGGAGTAGGGAGCGTCCGGGTCGGACTCCACCAGACCGATCACCAGGGCACCGTCCAGGAACCCGCCGGCGCGTGCAGCGTTCGGCGTGGAGGTACTCACCAGGCCGGCGCAGCGACGCCAACCGCTCGAACTGCTCATAGCCAGACCCTACCTACCTGCTCGCCCCGAGTCCCATCGGGCTGCCGGGTGCGCCGCGGATCCGATGCACCGGCCCGGCGGTCGGTCACGCGGCGAACTGAGGCGCTCGTGCTGGACCTAGGGGGCGGCCGCGCCTCAGTCGGCGGCGGCCTCGCGGCGCTGCCGGGCCACTTCGTACAGCGCGATGCCCACCGCCGTGCCGGCGTTGAGCGACTCCACCGCGGAGGAGATCGGGATCGACACCAGCGCGTCGCAGGTCTCCCGCACCAGCCGGCTCAGGCCCTTGTCCTCCGACCCGAGCACCAGCACCAGCGGCGCGTCGGCCACCGGCAGCCGGTCCACCGGGGTGTCCCCGTCACCGTCCAGTCCGATCACGAAGCAGCCGGCCTTCTGGTAGTCCTGCAGCGCGCGCACCAGGTTCGTGGCACGCGCCACCGGCACCCGCGCGGCCGCCCCGGCCGAGACCTTCCAGGCCGCGGCGGTGACCCCGGCGGCGCGCCGCTGCGGGACGAGGACGCCGTGGGCGCCGAACGCCCCGGCGCTGCGCAGTGTGGCGCCGAGGTTGCGCGGGTCGGTGACCGAGTCCAGCGCCACGATCAGCGGCGGGCCCGGGGCGTCGGTGCTGAGCAGGTCGGCGGGCTGGGCGTAGGAGTAGACCGGGACCTGCAGCCCGACGCCCTGGTGGACGGCGCCGTCGGTGAGCCGGTCGAGCTCGGCGCGGGTGACCTCCAGCACCGGGATGGCCCGCTCGGCCACGAGCCGGCGGATCTCGTCGGTGCGTTGGTCCGAGCCCATACCGCTGGCCAGGTACACCGTGCTGGCCGGGACGAGCGCCCGCAGCGCCTCCAGCACCGAGTTCCGGCCGCCGATCACCTCATAGGGCCGCTCCGCGGAGGCCCCGGTGCGGCGCGGACCACCACGTTCGGCCTGGCGCTTGGCCGCAGCCTTGCGCTTGGCGGCCGGATGATAGGGCCGGTCCTCGGCCTTCGGGGTGGGCCCACGGCCCCGTAGCGCCTTACGGCCCTGCCCGCCGGAGCCGACCTGCGCGCCCTTCTTCGTGGCGGACTTGCGGACCGCGCCGCGGCGCCGGGAGTTGCCGGCCATCAGGACCGCCCTCCCAGGCTCCACCGGGCCCCGTCGGCCGAGTCGGCCACGGTCACCCCGGCGGCGTGCAACTGGTCGCGCAGTTCATCGGCCCTGGCCCAGTCCCGTTCGGCGCGGGCCCGTGCCCGGGCTTGGAGCACCTGGGTGACCAGCGCATCCAGGGCCGCGGCGGCGTCGTCGTCCTGCCCCCGGCTCGCCCATGGGTGGGCGTACGGGTCCAGCCCGAGCACCTCCAGCATCGCCCGCACCTGCAGCGCGTGGTCCGTGGCGTCCTGGCCGTCGGCGAGTGCGGAGTTGCCCTCCCGTACGGTCTCGTGGACCACGGCCAGGGCCGCGGAGACGTTCAGGTCCTCGTTCATAGCGGCGGTGAACGACGACGGCAGGTCCACCGCGGCGACGTCGGCGCCGGCCACGTCCCGGGCGGGCCGGCCGGCCTGGACCCGGTCGAGGAATCCGGTGATGCGCTGCCACGCCGAGGCGGCCTCGCCCAGGGTGGTCTCGGAGAACTCCAGCGCGGAGCGGTAGTGCACCGCGCCCAGGGCGTACCGCAGCACCACCGGGTCGTACTGGTCCACGAGCACCTCCACCAGCATGGAGTTGCCCAGCGACTTGCTCATCTTCTCCCCGCTGACGGTGACCCACGCGTTGTGCAGCCACCACCGGGCGAAGCCCCACCCGGCGGCGCGGGACTGGGCCTGTTCGTTCTCGTGGTGGGGGAAGCGCAGGTCGATGCCGCCGGCGTGGATGTCGAAGGTCTCGCCCAGGTACTTGCGGGCCATCGCCGAGCACTCCAGGTGCCAGCCGGGCCGGCCCCGGCCGTAGGGGGTGGGCCAGGAGGCGGTGACCGGCTCGTGGGGTTTGGCCGCTTTCCACAGCGCGAAGTCGTGGGGATTGCGCTTGTCCGAGGCTTCCTCCTCCACCGTGGTCATGTTCTCCAGCTGCTGGCGGGTGAGTTCGCCGTACTGGGGGAAGGAGCGCACGTCGAAGTAGACGTTCCCCTCCTCGCCGGCGTAGGCGTGGCCGCGCTCGATCAGCAGGTCGATGAGTTCGATCATCTCGGTGATGTGCCCGGTGGCCCGTGGCTCGTAGGTGGGCGGGTCCACCCCGAGGGCGTCGTAGGCGGCGGTGAACTCCCGCTCGAACCGGTACGCCCACGCCCACCAGGGCCGGCCGGCCTCGGCGGACTTGTCCAGGATCTTGTCGTCGATATCGGTGACGTTGCGGATCAGGGTGACGTCGTGGCCGGTGCGGCGCAGCCAGCGGATGAGGATGTCGAAGGCGATCGCCGAGCGCATGTGCCCGATGTGCGGGGCGCCCTGCACGGTGGCGCCGCACAGGTAGATGCCCACCCGGCCCGGTTCGAGGGGTTCGAAGGGTCGCACCTCGCGGGCGGCGGAGTCATACAGTTGCAGGGCCATCAGGCCGAGTTTATCGGTGCGGGCCGCCTCCCGGGGACGATGGGCGCCGGTGACCCTAGGCGGCCCGGGCCAGTTGCTGGCCCGCCACCAGTTCCGCATAGCGTCCGCCGCCGGCGAGCAGCTCCTCGTGGGTGCCCAGTTCCACCAGGCGGCCCTGGTCCAGCACCGCGATCGCATCGGCATCGCGCACGGTGGACAGGCGGTGGGCGATGGTGATCGTGGTGCGCCCCCGGCTCAACTCCGTCAGCGCGGCCTGCACGGCGGCCTCGGTGTGGTTGTCCAGCGCCGAGGTGGCCTCATCCAGGATGAGC
>CALKWS010000117.1 GCA_938004115.1 uncultured Ruaniaceae bacterium | reverse complement strand
GGGGCGGGCCCGGCCCGCCGCCTACACTTCCGTGCATGGGCGACGACGATCCCCTCCTCGATACAGCGCCGCAGCGGCTTGGTGGCGCCACCGAGCCGCTCCGGCTGGAGCAACCGGTGGCGTTCGTGCTCGGCGGCGGGGGCGTGCGCGGGGCCGTCGAGGTAGGCATGCTGGAAGCACTGCTGGAGGCCGGGGTGAGCCCGGATCTGGTGGTGGGCTCATCCATCGGTGCGATCAACGGAGCGCTGGTCGCCTCCGATCCCTCGCCCGCCGTCGTCGACCGGTTAGTCCGGGCCTGGACCTCCCCGCAGGCCCAGGCGGTGTACGGCGACTCCTGGACGCGCCAGTTACGGCGCCTGGCCAGCACCCGCACCCACCTGAATTCGCCCGAGCCGCTGCGGCACCTGCTGGAGGAGGCCCTCGGCACCGACGCCACGTTCGAGGATCTCGCGGTGCCACTGCGCGTGGTGGCGGCGAACATCGAACGGGCCGCCGAGCACTGGTTCTCCTCCGGTCCCCTCATTCCGGCCGTGCTGGCCTCCGCCTCGGTGCCCGGGCTGCTGCCCCCGACCCGGATCGACGGGGAGCACTTCATCGACGGTGGCATCGTCAACTCCATCCCGATCGAGGTGGCGGTGCGAGCCGGGGCGCGCACCGTGTTCGTGTTGCAGGTGGGCCGGGTGGAGGAGGAACTGGAACCGCCCGAGCATGCCGTGGACACCGTCAAGGTTGCCTTCGAGATCGCGCGCCGGCACCGCTTCGCCCGGGACATCACGTTGCTGCCCGAGGGCGTGGCGCTGCACGTACTGCCCAGCGGCGGGGCGATCGACGGCGACCGGAAACTCAGCGCCTACCGCGACATGACCCGCACCCGGCGGCGGATCGAACGGGCCTATGCCGCCACCCGCGAGTACCTGAAGGCCCTGCGGGTCTGATGCGTCCGCCGCCGAAGGTGGTGCGCCGCCTGGTCCTGGCCCCGGCGGTGGTGCTGGGCACCGTGTTCCTGCTGGCCAGTCTGCCGGTGTTGCTGCTGGTGGCGTTGGCGCTGACATCCCTGGTGCCGGGCCGGTTCCGGTTGCCGCGGGTGCTGTGGCTGGTGATCTTCTACCTGGCGTGGAACTCCGCCGCCCTGGTGACCCTGTTCGGGCTCTGGCTGGCGTCCGGGTTCGGGTGGAAGGTCCGATCCGCACCGTTCCAGCGGGCCCATTACGCCGTGACCGGCTGGTTCCTGCGCCGGTTGTTCCGGCAGGCCAAGTGGGTGTTGCGGCTGCGGATCACGCTGCACGGGGACACCCCGGATGCCGAGTCGTTCGGCCGGCCGCTGGCGCCCGGCCGGCCGTTGATCGTGGCCTCCCGGCACGCCGGGCCGGGCGATTCGCTGGTGCTCATCCACACGCTGATCAACAAGGTCTCGCGCGAACCGCGGATCGTGCTGAAGGACACCCTGCAATGGGATCCGGCGATCGACGTCATGCTGAACCGGTTGCCGAACCAGTTCATCGCCCCGTCCCCGTTCACCGCCGAGGGCCGGCCCCGCCAGGAGGGTCTACGCCGCGAGATCGCCGCGCTGGCCACCGGGTTGGACCATAACGACGCGTTCGTGATCTTCCCCGAGGGCGGCAACTTCTCCCCGGCCCGCCGCGAGCGCCGCATCGCCCGGTTGCACGCCATGGGGTTGACGCAGATGGCACGACGCGCCGAGGGGATGCGACACGTGATGGCGCCCTATCCGGGGGGCCTGCTCGCCGCGATCGAGGCTGCCCCGGACGCCGACGTGGTGTTCATCGCCCACACCGGACTGGACCGGATCGTGACCGTGGGCGACCTCTACCGCGAGCTGCCGATGGACAAGGAGATCATCAAGCGCGGGTGGCATGTACCCGCCGAAGAGGTGCCTACCGGTGAGGCGGACCGGTTGGACTGGTTGTACACCTGGTTCGAGACGATCGACGCCTGGATCGAGGCGCACCAGCCCA
>CALKWS010000116.1 GCA_938004115.1 uncultured Ruaniaceae bacterium | reverse complement strand
GACTCCACGGCGAACGCGGGCCCCGCACCAGGTGGTCGCAGCGCTACCCGGGTTGGTGAGCGAACGGAGTTGAGCGGGGGCGACCGGCGGTGATATCGAAGGGGCATGACCCCGCTACGTTGGTTGCCGGCCCCCGATCACCCGCATCTGCTCGCCGATCCGGTCCGGGCAGGGCTCACTTCCTGGTCCGGGGCGCCCAAGGCCGAGGTGGCCGAGATCGATCCCGACCTGGCCGACACCGCTGCGCTGGTGGCGGCGACCGATGTGACCATGGACTCCAGTGCGAACTGCCTGGTGGTGCGCGCCCGGCGGGGCGGTACCGAACGCCTCGCCGCGGCGCTGGTGCTGGCCACCACGAAGGCGGACATCAACACCGTGATCCGCAAGACGCTCGAGGCGCGCAAGTGCTCCTTCCTGGCGATGGACGCCGCCGTTGAGGCCACGGGCATGGAATACGGTGGGATCACCCCGCTGGGGCTGCCGCAGGACTGGCCGGTGCTCGTGGACTCCCGAGTGGTGGCGACCGATCAGATCGTGATCGGCTCGGGGCTGCGCCGGTCCAAGATCCGCATTCCCGGCGAACTGGCGCGCGACCTGCCCGGGACCCAGGTGATCGACGGGCTCGCCGTCGAGGGGTGAGCGTGCGGGGCACGCCTAGCGGAGCCTGCCCGCGGTCGCTACGGGAGGTAACCGAAGGGGGTGTCCTGCGTCATCAACATGTGGAACGGGTGCGGCGCGGCACCTCCGCCGGCCAGGTGCAGCTCCGCGATGACCACCGCGCCGTCGGTGTCGACCTGCTGCAGAGCGAACCTGTCCGTCAGTGGCCGGCCGTCGGCCGACGTCCCCTCCTGCCACAGACGCTGCACCTGGTCGGCGCCGCGCTCGGCCGCCTCGGCAGTCCCGAAGTGGTAGGCCGCGCGGACCACCGGCTCCTCGGAGTCCATCGCCCAGCCCACACCGACCGTGGTGAACGGCTCCTGGACGGCCCACTGCTCCAGGACGGCCATGTGCTCCGGCGTGAGGCCCTGCAACGGTGCGGCTTGCACCGAGAGCGCCGCGCTGTACACGCCGCGGTCGTCCAGCGCCGCGGCGAGGTCCATGACGGCCTCGTGGTCCGCGAGGGTGCTCCCCTGCTCGCCTTGGACCCAGTCGCGCACCACCTGCTCCTGTGCGGACACCATGATGCGGTTGCCGTCCTGCGCGAGGCGTAGCGCAGCGCCGGTGGGGCGCAGCGCCGTTCTCCCGGCGAGGTCCACCTCGAAGTCCTGGCCCGATCCGGCCGAGTACACGCCCTCGCCGGCGTCGTGCAGATCCGCCGCCAGGGTGTCGGCGTCGAACTCGCCGGTCACCAGCACCGTCCGGCTCGGCGGGCCCTCGTGGTGGGCGAACGTATGCACATCGCTCAGGTCCCAGCCCAGTTCATCACCGCCTGGTTGACCGAAACTGTTCAGGAAGTCCCCCGGCACCGGCACGAAGACTCCGGTGTCCGGCTGTCTGGTCAGTCCCAGTAACCACTCGTTCGCCCCATCGGCCCCGGCATCGGCCGGCCGGTCCAGCCCGGCCGCCGCCGTGGCGGCCTCGAGGTCTCCGGCGGCGATCAGTCCGCCGTCCTCGACCATGGGCAGTTCGGCGAACAGGTCCTGGACGGAGAAGTCGCCACCGGAGGCCCCGGTCGCACCCGAGCAGGCACCCACGGCAAGGACCGCGGCCGTGCTCAGCGCCGCGA
>CALKWS010000115.1 GCA_938004115.1 uncultured Ruaniaceae bacterium | reverse complement strand
CCGTCTCCACCGCCAGCGCCGACGGCGCCGAGACCGCTGACAGCACCGGGATGCCCGCCATCGCCGCCTTCTGCACCAGCTCGAAGGACGCCCGCCCGGAGACCTGCAGTACCGTGCCCCTCAACGGCAGCGCGCCGGCTCCCAGGGCCCAGCCGACCACCTTGTCCACCGCGTTGTGCCGTCCCACGTCCTCCCGCACGCATCGCAGTTGCAGGCTCCCCTCCGCATCGGGCGCGAAGATGGCTGCGGCGTGGGTACCGCCGGTACGCCGGAAAACCTCCTGGTGCTCTCTGAGCCGGTCGGGTAACCCGGCCAGGTGGACCGGGTGGAACGTGCTCTGATCCGCCGCCACCGGGTAGGCCGAGGACTTCCGCACCGCCTCGATCGAGGCCGTGCCGCAGACTCCGCAACTGGAGGTGGTGTAGACATGGCGGACCGCGTCCGGAAGGCGCACCCCGTCGGCGAGGTGCACGTTCAGCACGTTGTAGTCCCGCTGCCCCTGCGGCGTCACCCCGCCGTAGTCCATCTGGAGCACCTGCCCGGGCTGCCAGATCACTCCCTCCGACACCAGGAAACCCGCCACGAGTTCGACGTCCGCGCCGGGCGTGCGCATCGTGACCGAGAACGAGGCGCCGCCGATCCGGATCTCCAGGGGCTCCTCACCGGCGAGCTGGTCGACCCTGCGCCGATGCTCCCCGCCCGGTTCCAGCCGCAGCACCGGCCAGCGTCGGGCGATCCGTGCCATGGTGCTCACCTGTCATCCTCGAGGACTCACCTGGTGGCGGTGAGTCTACGGTGCGGGCCACGGCGGTGCACGGACGTCGCGCCGGACACCGGGTCGTGGAGCCGTACCTACCTCGACGGCCCGGCACGGCAGGGCCTTCGGCCGGCTCTCGGCTGTCGGGCCAGGCGGGCGGCCGGCTATCGGCCGGTCGGGGCGAGCGGGCCTCAGCGGCCCCGGCGGGCGCGGAGCGCGGCCAGCGCCTCGTCCAGCAGCGCCTCACCGTCCTCGTCGGTGCGACGCTCCTTCACGTAGGCCAGGTGGGTCTTGTACGGCTCGTTGCGCGGTGCTTCCGGCGGGTTGTCCTTGTTCTGTCCGGCCGGCAGGCCGCACCGGGGGCAGTCCCAGATCTCCGGGATCTCGATGCCGGGTTCCTGGGCGAAACTCGGCCGGGTCTCGTGGCCGGCGGCGCACCAGTAGGAGACATACACCCGCGGGGCCGCCTCGCCCCGTTCGGCCTCGCCCATCGGGCCTGCGCCGACGCGCGAACCCCGGATCGCACTTCCACCTACCACGATGTGACTCCTAGATCGCGAACTTCTGGACCAGACCCAAGAGCACGATGACCGTGCCCCAGATCAGTGCTACACCGATGGTGATCCGATTGAGGTTGCGCTCGGCCACCCCGGAGGACCCCAGCGAGTTGGAGATCCCGCCGCCGAACATGTCCGACAGCCCCCCGCCTCGGCCCTTGTGCATGAGGATGGACAGGATCAGCAGGGCGCTGGTGATCACCAGCAGCACCTCCAGCACAATCCGAAGTGCATCCACCTACGACATCCTCCACGTCTAACGGGCGCGACCAGGCCTACCGGTCGCCGGGCACCAGGACGAGTTTACGCGATGCCCGCGGGTGCGGTGAACCGTAGGCGTTACTGGCCCGTGGGGTGGGACTGGTAGCGCACGATCGCGGCGAACTCCTCCGCGTCCAGGCTGGCCCCGCCCACGAGCGCGCCGTCCACGTCCGGTTGCGCCATGATCGCCGCGACGTTGTTCGCCTTCACCGAACCGCCGTAGAGCACCCGGACGCTGTCGGCCACATCCTGGGAGTACAGTTCGGCGACGCGGCTCCGGATGGCGGCGCAGACCTCCTGGGCGTCCTCGGGGGTGGCGACCTCCCCGGTGCCGATCGCCCA
>CALKWS010000114.1 GCA_938004115.1 uncultured Ruaniaceae bacterium | reverse complement strand
CCACGCTTACCGTCGAGGTGACCCTGCAACCGACCAGGACGGAGGCGGACCGTGGCTGACTCACCGGTCACCGACGAACTGTGGGACTCCTTCCACCAGTGGGTGAACATGTCCTCGCGGGAACTACGGGAATGGTTGAGCACCGATGAGGCGAGCGAGACCGCCGACGCTTTTCCCGACCAGGCCGGTTCGGAACGTTCCCGCGGCGTACTGAACATCCTCACCAAGCGGCGCACGGACCTGAGCCCCCAGGACGTGGAACTGATGGCCGAGGTGGTGAACCAGATCAGCACGTTGCGCGCCGAGGAGGACGAGGAGGCCGACGCGCTGGAGCCCCGGGCCGGGGACGACGAATGGCGCCGCCAGTTGATGTCACTGGGACACGACCCGCTCAAGCCGGTGACCTGACCGGCCCATCATGCGAGCCGCACCCAGGGAACTTACAGTGAAAACCGGCGCACACCGCGTCGACCCGCACAACCCGAGGAGGCCGTGATGGGCGAGACCGGACACGTCACCGGCACCAAGGACAAGAATTACAACCTGCTCTGGTACACCGAAGCGTGCCTGTCCAACGCGCTGCGTCTGGAGCAGTACGTCCAGGACGCCGAACGGGACGGCGACAACGAACTGGCCGACCTGTTCCGCAAGGCGCAGGCGGATAGCAAGAAGGGCGCCGAGATCGGCAAGCAGATGCTGGCCCAGCGGCTCACCTGAGCCGGACCCGCGGCTGAGGCGGCCGGCGCTCGGGCCGTGGGTGTGCCCGGCGCGCCGGGCCGCGGGCGTGGCCGGGAGTTCAGGCCCGGCGGGAGCGGCCGGTCGTCACAGTCCGGGTGCCCGGCGCCCCGCGGCGATGGCACGCAGGACCGGCACCACCCCATCGTCCTGTACCCCCGCGGTGGTGACGTCGGCAGCGGCCACGGTCTCGGCGTCGGCCCCGCCCATGGCGACCCCGAACCCGGCCCAGCCGAGCATCTCGATGTCATTGCGGCCGTCCCCCACCGCGACGCTCGCCGCGGGCCGGATGCCCAGGTGCCGGCGCACCGAATCCAGCGCGCTGGCCTTGGACACTCCCTCAGGGTGGATGTCCAACCAGGCGGTCCACCCCACCGCGTAGGACACCCCGTCCAACCCGGTGCGGTCCACCAGGTCGTGGAAGTCCTCGGCGTCCAGGTCCGGGGCGCGCAGGGTGACCCGGGCCGCGGGCCGGTCGCACAGTGTCTCGAAGTCCACCACCCGGACCTCCCCCAGGAGTTCCCCGGGCGGGAAGGGGGCGTTGACCTTGAACCCCGCGCCCACGTCCTCGACGGCGAACAGCCCGCTCGGCAGGTGGCGGTGCAGCAGTCGCAACGGGGGTTCTGGGTCGAAGGTGATCACGTCGGCCAACTCATACCCGTGGGCCGAGCGCGGGTCGAGTCGGGCCGTGACGGCCCCGTTGGAGCACACCACCCACCCCTGGCGCAGGCCCAGTTGCTCCGCGACCGGAGTGACGGCGGTGATCGAGCGGCCGGTGGACAGCACCACCTGCGCCCCCGACCGGACCACCTGGCGCACCGCCTCGTGCACCGCCGGGGACAGGGCGCCGTCATGGCTGAGCAGCGTGCCGTCGATATCGAGGGCCACCAGCAGTTCCTCCCCACCGGGGAGGTGGTCGGGAAGCCCCCGGAAACTGGGTGGGTCGGTGATCGTGGCGCCGTCGAACCCGACCGGCCCGGTGTTCGCCGCTGTCGCCTCCCCCGGGCCGCCGTCGTTCATCGACATCGGCTCAGGCAACCGGACGGAACGCGTCCAGCCCGCCCAGGTAGGGGCGCAACCCCTCCGGCACGGTCACCGATCCGTCCGCCTGCTGGTGGTTCTCCAGGATCGCCACGATCCACCGGGTGGTGCCCAGGGTGCCGTTGAGGGTGGCCACCGGGCGGGTGCCATCCGCGCCGCGTTCGCGCACGCCCAGGCGGCGGGCCTGGAAGGTGGTGCAGTTGGAGGTGGAGGTCAGTTCCAGCCACCGCTGCTGGCTGGGCAGCCATGCCTCGCAGTCGAACTTCCGGGCCGCTGAGGCGCCCAGGTCCCCGGCGGCCACGTCGATGACCCGGTAGGGCACGTCGATGAGGTCCAGCATCTCCTGTTCCCAGCCCAGCAGCCGGGCGTGCTCGGCCTCGGCGTCCTCCTGGCGGGCGTAGGCGAACATCTCCACCTTGTGGAACTGGTGCACCCGGATGATGCCGCGGGTGTCCTTGCCGTGCGACCCGGCCTCACGGCGGTAGCACGCCGACCAGCCGGCGTACCGCTTCGGCCCCTGGGACAGGTCGATGATCTCATCGGCGTGATACCCGGCCAGGGGTACCTCGCTGGTGCCCACCAGGTACAGGTCGTCGGTGGGCAGGTGGTAGACCTCTGCGGCGTGCTCACCGAGGAACCCGGTGCCGGCCATCACCTTGGGACCGACCAGGGTGGGGGTGATCATCGGGGTGAAGCCGGCTGCCAGGGCCTTGTCCATCGCGGCGTTGAGGATCGCCAGTTCCAGCCGCGCACCGACGCCGGTGAGGAAGTAGAAGCGGGCTCCGGAGACCTTCGCTCCGCGCTCAGTGTCGATCGCGCCGAGGATGTCGCCCAGTTCCTTGTGGTCCCGGGGGGTGAAGCCCTCGTCCTCGAAGTCCCGCGGGGTGCCGTGGGTGGACAGCACCCGGTAATCGTCCTCACCGCCGGCGGGGACGTCGGGGTGCACGAGATTGCCGAAACCGGCCACCAGGTCGTCCAGTTCGGCGGCAGCGCGTTCGGCGGCGGCCTCGGCGTTCTTGACTTCCTCGGCCATCTGTTTGGCCCGGGCGAGCACCTGGGCACGTTCCTCGGCGGGCGCCTTGCCGATGGACCGCGACAGGGCCTTGTGCTCGGCGCGCATGGTCTCGAAGGAGGTCAGCGTCGCCCGCCGGTGCTCATCGGCGGCCAGCACCCGGTCCACCAGGGACGGATCAGCCCCCCGTGCCTCCTGACTGGCGCGGGCGGTCTGGGGGTCTTCGCGCAACTGCTTGAGGTCGATCACCCGGACCAGCCTATCGTCGCTGCCGGCCCCGGACGAAGCGGCCGGACACCGGACGTGCCGCGCCGGGACGTCCCGGTACCCTGCGGGCGCCGGCGGTGGGCGCTAGTTTGAGGCGTTATGACGTGGGAACAATGGGTGAGCCTCATCGCGCTGGTGCTCGCCCTGCTCGCGGTGGCCGTGGGACTGCTGGTTCTCCGGTGGGTTCGCACCCGCGCGGCACGCGTCCCACCGTCGGCCGAGGTGGAGCGGAGCGAGCAGGAGCGTGCCACGGGTCCGCCCGCATTCGTGGTGAATCCGGTGAAGTTGCACAACCCGGACCGGTTCCGCGGCCTCGTCCGGAGCATCTGCCAGGAACTGGGCGTCGGTGAGCCGCTGTGGTTCACCACCACCGTGGAAGATCCCGGGCTGGGACAGGCGCACCAGGCGATGGACGACGGCGCCTCGGTGGTGGTGGCCGTCGGCGGTGACGGCACGGTCCGCGCCGTTGCGACCGCGTTAGCGGGCACCGGGGTGCCGATGGGGCTGGTGCCGATGGGCACCGGGAACCTGCTGGCCCGCAACGTGGACCTTCCGCTGGAGGACACCCGCGGGCTCATCCACACCGCGCTGACCGGCACGGACTCGCCGATCGACGTCGGGTGGATCCGCCCCCGCGAGTTGCTCTCGGTGGAGCAGATCGAAGGGGTGGACGTGGCTCAGGCCCAACCGCCGGGAACCGGCCCGGAGGAAGGGCGGGACGCGGCCGGGTCCGTGGAGAAGGTGCCTCCCGACGCGCTGGCCCGGCGCGATGAGCACCTGTTCCTGGTGATGGGCGGTATCGGGTTCGACGCGGCGATGGTCGCCGGCGCCGATGACGACCTGAAGGCACGGATGGGTTGGTTCGCCTACTTCCTGGCCGGGGTGCAGCACCTGCACGGGCGCAAGATCCGGGTACAGATGCAGATCGGCGACGCCCCCGCCCACCAATTGCGGCTGCGCACCCTGCTGTTCGCCAACTGCGGCCGCCTGCCCGGGGGGATGGTGCTGTTCCCCGATGCCGAGTTCGA
This sequence comes from uncultured Ruaniaceae bacterium, assembly GCA_938004115.1. Classification (GTDB taxonomy): domain Bacteria; phylum Actinomycetota; class Actinomycetes; order Actinomycetales; family Beutenbergiaceae; genus CALKWS01. The sequence goes on along the minus strand of CALKWS010000114.1, from coordinate 1,525 downwards.
CGACGGGTGGCTGGATATCGCCGCGATCGACACCCGCAGGTCGGTGATCGGCTGGGCCTCCCTGTTCGGCAAGGTGGTGCTGCAGGGGTTGGGGGTGCGCCGCGAGTCCGCCACCCGGAGTCCGTCCTCGATCACGTTCTGGCGCGGGCGGGACGTGCACGTACGCGGCACCCGCCCCGAGCCGGTCCAGGTGGATGGCGACCTGATCGGGGAGTCCCAGGCGTTCTCGGTCCGGGTGGACCACCGCGCTCTGGTGCTACGCACCCGCGGCTGACCGGCGCGACCGGAGTGCACCGAGGCGCCGAAACCGGCGGCCCGGTGGCCGAAACTGGCCTGGGTCGCCGAAACCGGCGGCCCGGTCGCCGAGACTGGCCTGGGTCGTCGAGACTGGCCTGGGTCGCCGAGACTGGCGTGCCGGGTCAGGGCAGGGTGCGGAACTCCCGGTCGTGGTAGATCAGCGGCCGGCCCGCCGGGCCCTGGTGCACCTGCAGTACCTGGGCGATGACCAGTTCCGAGGGGCCCACAGCCACCGTCTGGATCGGCGCGCACCGCAGCGCCCAGCGTGCGCTGGGCAGGTAGGGCTCGCCGGTGGGCAGCACCGACCACCCTTGCTCCGGGGTGAAGCGGGCGGCGCCGGAGCGGGCGAACGTGCCGGCGAGCCCCGCGTGCTGCTCATCGAGGAGGTGCACCACGAATGTGGCGGCATGCAAGATACCCGCAGCACTGCCCCGGGCGGAGGTCAGGGAGAAGGACAGCGCCGGCGGGTCCGGGCTCACCGAGGCCACAGAGGACAACGTCAGCCCGACCGGTCCTGACTCATCGGCCGTCGTCACTAGCGCCACCCCCGCCGGGTGGGTCCGGAAAATGTCCTTGAACTGCGTCCCGCTGGGCGCATGGTCCGTCGACTGGGGGGCTGCGGTCAGGTCCGCGTGCCGGACGGTCGGCGCCTCCGCGGTGCTGGACCGGTTCACTCGTGCTCCTGCGGGGGCAGGGCGGCGACGATCGGGTGGTCCCCGGCGATCGGGCCGGTGATGGCGGCACCGCCGGGCGAGCCGATCTGGTCGAAGAAGTTCACGTTCGCCTCGTAGTAGTGGGCCCACTGTTCCGGCACGTCGTCCTCGTAGAAGATCGCCTCCACCGGGCACACCGGCTCACACGCACCGCAGTCCACGCACTCATCGGGCTGGATGTAGAGCATCCGGTCGCCCTCGTAGATGCAGTCAACGGGGCACTCGTCGATACAGCTCTTATCCTTCAGATCCACACAGGGTTCTGCGATCACGTACGTCATGGCTCACCTTCATCTCACCAAACCCGCTCCCTCACCGTAAAACCTCAAGTGCCGTTGAGGTCAAATCGTGTGGGACTGTGACGCCAGCGCGCCCCTCGCCACCCGTCAGGGCGCAAACCGGGGGCGCCGCAACCATCCAATCGGCCAGTTAGAGCGCGCGAGCCACCCCCGACGCGCCCCAACCATCCAATCGGCCAGTTAGAGCGCGCGAGCCACCCCCGACGCGCCCCAACC
>CALKWS010000113.1 GCA_938004115.1 uncultured Ruaniaceae bacterium | reverse complement strand
AGGCGATCACGGCCGCCCGCGCCGCCGGGCAACCCGAGCGCGCGCTGGTGTTCGTGGACCAGGCCGCACCGGCCCTGCGTGGCCATGGGCGGGTGCGGCTGCTGGAGGGGTACGCCGCGCTGGAGGCGGGGGAGCCGGACCGCGCCGAGGCGGTGCTGGCCGACGGGGTGGAGATCCCCGACCTGCGCGAAGGGGAACTAGCGCTGTCCGACCTGTGGGCGGCGGTGCACCCCGGGCAGCCGGTGCCCGCGCGCTACGACTTCCGGATGCGCCAGTCCCAGGAGTGAGCACGACTGGACGTCGGCCTGGCGCGTCCCGGGAGGGAGCATCACTGGACGTCGGCGCTCGGGCGCGCCTTGACCCCGCTTGCTAGCGCCGAATACTCTTCGGGCGCAACCCCTCGGAAAAGGATTTCCCATGCCAGACACTACGGCGACTCGCACCCGCACCACCGGCCGGCTCGGCCCCGCCTTCGTCACGGCCGCGCTGGTCTTCGGGCCAGGGAGCATCACCACCGCCAGTTCGTTGGGTGCCGAGCACGCCTACGCCATGGTCTGGGTGCCGGTCATCGCCACCGTGCTCATGCTCTGCTTCGTGAACCTGTCGGTGCGGATCGGACTGTCCACCGACCGTGGTCCGATCGCCACCGTGTCGCACAAGATGGGCCGGGTGGTCGGTGTGCTGGTGGGCATCGGGGCCTTCCTGGTCACCACATCATTCCAGGCAGGCAACTCCGTGGGGACCGGTGCGGCGAGCAATGTGCTCTTCGGCGGTAACACCGCCCTCTGGGCGGCGCTCTTCACCCTGCTGGCTATCGGCTTCCTCTGGCTGCCGCGGTTCTACCGGAACCTGGAACGGGTGATGATCGGCATCATCCTGGTGATGCTGGCCGTCTTCATCGTCACCGCGGTGGTGGCACAGCCCGATATCGGCGGTATCCTGCGCGGGCTCATCCCCTCGGTGCCAAGCGGCGCCACGGCCGCCGCGGTCGGGGCGGTGGCCACCACGTTCTCGGTGGTCGGCGCGTTCTACCAGATCCAACTGGTCCGGGAGAAGGGGTGGGCGAAGGAGGACTTCAAGGTCGCCCGGCAGGATGCGGCGTTGGGCTCGGTGATCCTCGGCGGATTGTCGCTGGTGATCATGGTGGGCGCGGCAGCCGTGCTGAACCCGGCCGGGGCCAGCGTCGGTTCACCGGCGGACATGGCCGTGATCCTCGAGCCCACGCTCGGGCGGTGGGCCACCGTGCTGTTCGCCCTCGGTCTGTGGGCCGCAGCCTTCTCCTCCCTGCTCGGCAACAGCACGATCGGCGGCTCGATGCTCGCCGGGGCGCTCGGGATGGAGAAGGGCGGGTTGAGTTCGCCCCGCGTCAAGGCGCTGATCACCCTGGTCATCGTGCTGGGTGGCGTCGTGGCAGTGACCTTCGGCGGGATCCCGGTCCAGTTGATCATCACCGCCCAGGCCGTGACCATCTTCGTGGTCCCGCTGATCGGGGCGGTGCTGGTGGTCCTGGGACGCAGCCGGGACCGGGGATCGCTGCGCATCGGCGTGCCCCAACTCATCCTGGCGGTGATCGGGGTGCTGTTCCTCGCCGTGCTGGCGATCACCTACGTGATCGGCCTGGCCTCGTAACGGCCGCGGCGCCGCTCAGGACAGGTCGACGACCTCGAACTCCAGCAGGTCGGCACCGGAGGACACCGGTTTGCGGCTCTCGCCGGCGTGGCCGTGGCCGAACTCGGCGGATGCGCGCCAGTTCTGGAAGTCCTCCTCGCTGGCCCAGGTGGTGACCACGAAGTACCGGTCATCGCCGGCCACCGGGCGCAGCAACTGGAACCCCTCGAAGCCGGGCGCGGAATCCACCGCGTGCTTGCGGGCGGCGAACCGGGCCTCCAACTCCTGTCCGGCGCCCTCGGGCACGCTGATCGCATTGATCTTCACTACCGACATGCTGACCTCCTCCTGCGGCCCGCCGGCCGCGTCTGCTTGACCCGTCCACGGTACGTCCTCTGATCACCGACCGACCACGCGTTTCGCGCCTGTGGTGAGTGACGCCGTCGTCCATCACTGTGGACTTGCCCCGCAGATGGGTAGCGGCAGCCCAAGGACTTCCCAAATGGCATCGCCAGCAGCGGAAATGTGCCCGAACACACCGTGAACACCGCGGTTTGCGCTCGACCATCGATGTGGCACTCGGCAGAATGGTGGACGGCTTCTCGGCGCATTCTGGCGCCCGCCCCGTTCGTCCGTGCTCTAGTTCCAAGGAGCGTTGTGTCTTCCGACACTGCACCTGTGTCCGCCCCCGCCCGCACCACGCCCATCGTCTCCTCCGGCCCGCCGGCGCCGCCCACCGTGCGCCGGCCGGTGCC
>CALKWS010000112.1 GCA_938004115.1 uncultured Ruaniaceae bacterium | reverse complement strand
TGACGGTCGCGGCGGTCCTGGCGTACTCGGTGCCGGTGCTGCGGTTCAAGGAACGCCCGGTGCTGGACTCGGCCACCTCCGCCACGCACTTCGTCGGGCCGGCCGTGGTGGGTGTGCTGCTCGGCGGCACCCACACCGGCTGGGGTGTGGTGGCAGCGCTCGCGGCGTTCTTCTGCTGGGGGATGGCCTCCCATGCCCTGGGAGCGGTACAGGACATCGCCGCGGACCGGCAGGCCGGGATCGGATCGGTCGCCGCCCACTTCGGCGCCCGGTGGACCATCCGTGCCGTGCTCGCCGGCTACACCGCTGCGGCGGTGCTCCTGCTACTGACCGGCTGGCCGGGGATGCTGGCCGCAATCCTGGTGCTGCCCTACCTGGTGAACACCTGCTCCGTGCGCAGCGTCACCGACGCCACCTGTTCCCTGGCCACGGTGGCCTGGCGGCGGTTCCTGTGGTTGAACCAGGTGGCCGGTTTCGGGGTGACGATGCTGCTCATCTGGATCCACCTGCACCACTGACCACGGCGGGGCTACACCAGTCCCTCGCTGCCGGACTCCACGGGCAGGGCCAGCGCCGGCATCGCGGCGGGCAACCGTTCGGGGGAGGCGATGTCCCGGCGGTGCTGGCCGCCTTCCAGCACGAGGTGACCCATCGCGGTGTAGACCGTGGCACGCGCGGCGGCGAGGTCCGCCCCGGTTCCCACCACGGACAGCACACGCCCCCGGGCGGCGATCAGGCCGCCGTCGTCGTCCAGGGCGGTACCGGCGTGCAGCACGTGCGCGCCGGGCACCTGCTCGGCCTGCTCGATGCCCGTGATCGCGGCCCCGGGCTGCAGCACATCGGGGTACCCGGAGCAGGCCAGTACCACCGTCACCGCCGCCTGGTCCGACCAGCGCAACGGTGGCAGGGCGGCGAGCGTCCCGGTCGCGGTGGCGTGCAGCACCGTGGCCAGGGAGGACTCCAATCGGGCGAGGACCACCTGTGTCTCCGGGTCCCCGAAGCGGGCGTTGAACTCGATGACGCGCATCCCGCGGGAGGTCATCGCCAACCCGCAGTAGAGCAGGCCCACGAACGGGGTGCCGCGTCGGGCCATCTCATCGATGGTCGGCTGGGCGACCCGGTTGACCACCTCGTCGGCCAGATCGGCCGGTGCCCACGGCAGCGGGGAGTAGGCGCCCATCCCGCCGGTGTTGGGGCCGGAATCCCCGTCGCCCAGACGTTTGAAGTCCTGGGCCGGGATCAGTGGCACCACCGTGGCCCCGTCGGACAGGCAGAACAGGGAGATCTCCGGCCCGTCCAGGAACTCCTCCATCACAATGGTGCCCGGCCGTCCGGTCCGGTCCAGGCACGCGCGCGCATGGGCCAGCGCGGCGGGCCGGTCCGCGGTCACCAACACGCCCTTGCCTGCGGCGAGCCCGTCGTCCTTGACCACATACGGGGTGCCGAACGCGTCCATCGCGTCCTCCACCTGGTCCGGTGTGGTGCACACCCGCGCCATCGCGGTGGGCACGCCGGCGGCGGCCATGATCTCCTTGGCGAACGCCTTGGAACCCTCCAGGCGGGCCGCGGCGGCGCTCGGACCGAACACCGCGATGCCCTCGGCCCGGACCGCGTCCGCCACACCCGCCACCAGCGGCGCCTCCGGACCCACCACCACCAGGTCCGCGGCCATGGTGCGGGCCAGGTTGGCCACCGCGGCCGGGTCCTCCGGGTCGATCGGCACGGTCGTCGCGATCTGGTCGATGCCGGGGTTGCCCGGGGCGACGATCACCTCACTGGCTGCCGGGTCGGCGACCAGGGAGCGGGCCAGAGCGTGTTCACGGGCGCCGGAGCCGATCAGCAGGATCTTCACATGCTCGAGGATACCCGGCACCCGGGTCGGCCCAAGGATGCCTGATTGACCGCAGGACGGGGCCGGATCGGTGAGGCCAGATCGGTCCCGTGGGGACCTGCTGCGCCCTCGTGGCGCCGCCGGGATCCACGCGTGGCCGGTTCACCGGGGCGGGAGTAGATTTGCTCCGCTGGCTATGGTGGTGGCCGTTTGGTAGCGAGCATCGGCGGGCGGTGTTCCGTCAGTACGCACCACCGGCGGGCGGGACTACCACGACAAGGCGGGACGAGCACCAGGAGGGAACGCACGTGTCGACGACATCACTATCCCGAGC
>CALKWS010000111.1 GCA_938004115.1 uncultured Ruaniaceae bacterium | reverse complement strand
GCATGCGTTGCTCGCGTCAGTATTGGTTTATCGTGTCGGCCCCGGCCGGCGCGATCTGCTGACGCGCGCACCGGAGCCGACACAAGGCGTGGACCACACGGTCCGCGCCTTCGCCATTTCCAGGCGGTCGCTCCGGTCCGGGCGGTCCGCCGCGATCGAGAGGATCAGCCCCTTGCTCACTGCAGAACGCACCCACGACCTGCGCGTCCGTGGCCTGGACGTGCTGCCCACACCAGCGCAGATCATCGACGAGTCGCCCCTGCCCGAGGCCGGTGCTCAGGTGGTGGCCGCCTCCCGGCAGGCGACCCAGGACATCCTCGCCGGCACCGACGACCGGCTGCTCGTCGTCGTCGGCCCTTGCTCGGTGCACGACCCGCGCGCCGCGGTCGACTACGCCACCAGGTTGTCGGCGCTGGCCGCCGACCTGGACGAGGACCTGCACGTGGTGATGCGGGTGTACTTCGAGAAGCCCCGCACCACCACCGGGTGGAAGGGACTGATCAACGACCCGGGCCTGGACGGCAGTTACGACATCCCGCGCGGGTTGCGCCTGGCCCGCCGGGTGCTGCTCGACGTGCTGGACACCGGGGTGGGCGTGGCGTGTGAGTTCCTGGAGACCACCTCCCCGCAGTACATCGCCGACGCCGTCAGTTACGGGGCGATCGGTGCCCGCACGGTGGAGTCCCAGGTGCACCGCCAGCTGGCGTCGGGGATGTCGATGCCGATCGGGTTCAAGAACGGGTCCGACGGCGATGTGCAGGTGGCCATCGATGCGTGCGTGGCCGCGGCGGCCGAGCAGACGTTCCTGGGTGTGGACCTGGACGGGCGCAGCGCCATGGTGCGCACCGCCGGGAACAGCGATGCGCACGTGATCCTGCGGGGCGGGCGCAGCGGTCCGAACTACGCGCCCCCCGCGCTGCTGCACGCCCTGGACCTGCTGGAACGCGGCGGTCTGCCACGGCGGCTGGTGGTGGACGCCTCCCACGGGAACTCCGGTAAGGACCACGTGCGCCAGGCTCAGGTGGCCGGGGAGATCGCAGCGCAGGTCGCCGCCGGGCAGGACGGGATCGCCGGGGTGATGCTGGAGAGTTTCCTGGTGGCCGGGCGGCAGGAGCCGGCACCGGCCGGGCTGGTCTACGGCCAGTCGGTGACCGACGCGTGCATGTCCTGGGACACCACCGCACGGGTGCTGGAGGACCTCGCCGCGGCGGTACGGGCGCGGCGCTTGGGCGGGAGCCGGTCGGCGTAGGCACGGCCAGGCGGGTACCGGTCGGGGGTCGCAGGTCCCCGCGAGCGCGAGACGCAGATCAGCGGCTCAGCACCGGGCCCGCGCCGGGGTCGGCCAGGAACGCCCGGGCGTCCTCGAGGCGCTCGCGGGTGGAGTCGGCCAACGGTTCGGGCAGGTCATCCTGGTGGTACCAGCCCACCGCGAGCGACTCGTCATCGCCGACGACCGGACGCCCGGAGACGTGGTCGGCGATGAAGTTCAGGTTCAGGTACTGGGCCCGGTCGCCATTGGGATACCCGATCACGGCGGTCGGTCGGACGGAGGCCAGCGCCCGCACCTTCGCGACGACCCCGGTCTCCTCGGTGATCTCCCGTTCGATCGCCGGCACCGGTTCCTCGCCCGGGTCCGGGATCCCCGAGATCACCGCCCACTGCCCGGAGTCGGCGCGCCTGCCGAGTAACACCCGGCCCTGCTCGTCCAGCACCACGGCGGACAGCCCCGGCAGCCAGAGCAGGCCGTGGCCGACGCGGGACCGCAGGGCGCTGATGAACTCGGGCACGGGCATGCACCGAGCGTGCCACAGCACGGCACCTCGCCCGTCGACGTCGTGGGCAACGGTCATGGTCGACGCCCGGGACACCCGATCACGGCCCGCGGCGTCGACTTCGACGGGCGGGGCCGCCAGTGGCGCGGAACGACGCGCCCCAGGGCGGCAGCGCCGCGGGAAAGGATTCGACAATCCTCGCCCGGACCGCGACCTTGGAGGTGATGTTGACCTGGAGACAACCGATGGGGCGCGGCTGAATGTTACGCCGCGGTTTCCTGGATATCCGCCCGCTGCGTTCCAGTCCTGATTTCCGGCGCGTGTGGTTCACCGGACTGTTCAGCGTGCTGGGCGTCCAGGTGATGTTCGTCGCGGTGTTGCACCAGGTCTGGGTCCTCACCGGCAGTCCGATCTGGACCGGCATGATCGGGGTGGTCCGGGCAGTGCCGCTGGTGGTGTGCGGGGTGCTCGGGGGAGCGCTGGCCGACGCGATGGACCGGCGCACCCTGGTGCGGCTGACCATGTGCCTGCAGGTGCTCATCGGCCTGGGCCTGGCCGGCCACGCCCTGACCGGGTCGCAATCGCTGCTGGCGCTCTTCGCCCTGGTCGCGGCCGGGGCCGGCATCGGCGCCGTGGACGTCCCCGCCCGGCGCACGTTCATCCCGCGGTTGCTGGACCGGGACCAGATCGGCGCGGGCATCGCGCTGCAACATCTGGGTGTGCAGGCGATGATGCTCGGCGGCCCGGCGCTCGGCGGGCTGATCCTGGGCGTGTGGGGCGCCGGGGTGTGCTACCTGATCTACGCCGGTGCGGTGCTGGTGGCGATGTACGGGGTACTGCGTCTGCCGCCGATGCCGGTGGACTCCGGCGGGCACCGGCGCACGTTCACCGCGATCGCCGAGGGGGTGCGGTTCGTGGTGCACCGGCCGGTGCTGCGGGGTTCGTTCGGTGCGGACCTGGCGGCCACGTTGCTCGCCATGCCGATCTCGCTGTTCCCGCTCATCAACGAGGTCCGTTTCGGTGGTGACCCGCGCACCCTGGGGCTGTTCCTCACCTGTGTGGCCGCCGGCGGGTTGCTGGCCGGGCTCACCTCCGGCTGGGTCACCCGTGCCGCTCGTCCCGGGCTGGTGCAGGTGGGCGCCGGGGTGGTGTGGGGGCTGGCACTGGCCGGGTTGGGCCTGGCCGGCCCGTTGTGGCTGGCGCTGGCGATGCTGGTGGTGGCCGGAGGCGCCGATACCGTCTCGGTGGTCAGCCGCGGGGGCATGGTGCAACTCATCACCCCTGACTCCCACCGCGGCCGGGTCAACGCCCTGGAGCACACCGTGGGTGTGGCCGGACCGGAGTTGGGCAACGCGCGTGCGGGGCTGGTCGCCGGGATGAGTTCTGCGGCGGGTGCGCTCGTCTCCGGCGGCCTGGCCTGCGTCGTCGTCATCGGCTGGATCGCGCTGCGCAACACCGAGTTGCGCACCTTCCGGGTCGGTACCGGTGCCCGCACGGTGCCCCGCACCGCTGCCTGACCCACGATCCTCGTGTCCTCATCCAATCCGGATGACTGGCCGCACCCGGTCACCTGCAACTGCGGCTCGGATGAGGCGCGGCCCCCTCCCCGGCCCCGCCCCCGCCGGTTCTTGACCGGCGGCTCATCCGCAATGGGTGATCTCGTCCGCCGCTGCGGTCCCGAGACTGGGGAGGGCACCAGGGCGGCGCGGCAACCATGCCGGCTCGGCTCCGGCGAGGAAGTCCACGACGTGACGAAGAAGCGTGGGGCGAACGATGAGCGCACAGGAGTCGACGGCGGAGCACGAGGAACTGGTGCGGTTGCGGGCGGAGGTCGCCGCGTTGCGTGCCGCTCGTGCGGGGGTCCAGAAGGCGTCGCGAGGGAGCGGGGCCGGCCGTGCCCGCAGCGCTGGGGCGGCCCTGCTCCTCATCCTCGGCTGTGTGCTGGTGCCGCTGGGGGTGGTTGCCACGTGGCTGGATACGCAGGTCACCGACACCGACAGATACGTGGAGACGGTCAGCCCGCTGATCGAGGATCCGGCACTCCAGCAGGCCCTGGCGCGAGTGGTGACCGCCGAGGTCTTTCAGGCGTTGGACGTGGAGGGCGTGACCCAGGAGGCGTTGGGCGCACTCACCGACCGCACCGACCTCGCCCCGGGGATCGAGGAGCGCATCACCGGGTTGGCCACTCCGATGACGGACGGCGTGCAGACCTTCCTCACCGGGCAGGTGCAGGACGTCGTGGCCTCGGACCGGTTCGCCACCGTCTGGTCCGAGGCCAACCGGGTGGTGCACGCCCAGCTCGTGGCCACCCTGACCGGACAGACACGCGAGGGCGTGGAGATCACCGACGGCAGCGTCAGCCTGGACATCGCCCCGTTCGTCGAGGCCGTGCAGGACCGCCTGGTGGACAGGGGCATCGGTGTCGCGGAACGGATACCGGAGGTGCATACCTCGTTCCTGCTCTTCGAGATCCCGAACCTCACCCAGGCGCAGACCGCATTCGCGACCCTGGACACCCTGGGCACCGCGCTCCCGCTGATCGCCCTGGCGGTGCTGGCCGGCGGTGTGCTGCTGGCCCACTCCCGGCGCCGCGCCCTGATCGGGGCGGGTCTGGGCGTGGCCGCTTCCATGCTCGCCCTGGGTGTGGCACTCCTCATCGCCCGCGGGGTGTACCTGAACACGGTGCCCCCGGAGTTGCTTCCACGTGAACCCGCCGGCACCGCCTTCGACACGCTGGTGCGGTTCCTGCGCACCAGCATGCGATCGGTGTTCCTGGTCGGCCTCATCGTGGCGGTGGCGGCGTACCTGAGCGGCCGATCGGAGGCGGCCACCGCGGTCCGTCGAGCCCTCAGATCCGGGTTCGACCGGCTGCGGCACGCGGCTGGCCGGCCCGGAGGCCTGGCGGGCGCCCGGGTCGGGGGCGTCCTGGCCACCTACCGGCGGGTCCTGCGGGTCCTGGTCGTCGCCGCCGGAGCGTTCGTGCTGCTGGTGATGGACCGGCCCAGCCCGGCGGCGATCATCGGCATCACGGCGGGGGTGCTGCTCGTGCTGGTCGTCCTGGAGGTGCTCAGTGCACCGGCCGAGTCGATCACGGCGTCCGAGCCGCCGGCCGCGCCGGCCCCCGCACCCGCAAGGTCCGCCGAGCCGGTCACCGGGCCCGCGCCGCCCGCCGAGCCGGCCCCAGCGCCTGCGACATCCGCCGCGCCGGGCCCGTCCCCGCAAGCACGTCCCGCACCTGGATCGGCAGCGCCCTCGTCACCGGGTGCGCCAGCACCCCCGGGTGGTGATCGCAGCACCCCAGAGGGCGCCGTGGCCGTCGCGCCACCTCCCGGCACTCATCCGGGAAGGGGGAGGTGACAGACCTAGGCCCCGAGAAGGCTGGACGGCAGGGCCCCGGCCCGGCACGTCCTGTTCGTGAAGGAGGAGAGACATGACCAACGCAACCGCCACACCGCACTACAACGCCCCACGAGCCAGCGCTCCGCAGCCCGAGATCACCGGTTGGTCCGGATGGATCGTGTTCGGCGCCATGATGATGCTCATCCTCGGCTCGTTCCACGCCATCCAGGGCCTCATCGCGCTCTTCAATGACGAGTACTACCTCGTGGGTGCCAACGGACTGATCGTTCAGTTGGACTACACCGCCTGGGGATGGACGCATCTGATCCTGGGGAGCGTCATCGTGCTCGCCGGTGTCGGGTTGTTCACGGGGCAGATGTGGGCCCGGGTGCTCGGTATCGCACTAGCAGCGCTGAGTGCGGTGCTGAACTTCGCCTTCATCGCCGCCTACCCGGTCTGGAGCAGCATCGTCATCGCCATCGACGTCCTCCTCGTCTACGCCCTGGCCGTCCACGGCCGGGAACTGAAGACCCAACGATAGGAAGAAGACAGATGGACCCCAACCCGGCCGCACGAGCCGAACCGGCCGCCGAGATCGGCCCGGTCGATTACGTGGTGCTGGAGTTCCCCGGCAATCGGATGACCGGGGAAGCCTTCCCGTTGTTACTGGACCTGGTCGAGCGCGGCGTGATCCGCATCATCGATCTGGTGTTCATCACCCGGGGAGGCGATGACCACGTCGGCGTACTGGCCCTGGAGGACATCGACGGCGATGGTCAGTTGGACCTCACCGTTTTCGCAGGTGCCTCCTCCGGGCTGATCAACGACGACGACATCGCCGACGCGGGGAGCGTGCTACAACCGGACAGTTCGGCGGCCGTCCTGGTCTACGAGAACCTCTGGGCCGCACCACTGACGACGGCGCTGCGGCGTGCCGAGGGGCGCGTGGTGGCGAGCGGGCGCATCCCGCTGCCGGTGCTCCTGGAGGCCCTGGAAGCCGCAGAGTCAGATGGGCAGGCTGCTGCGCTGCCCACCACCGGCTAGAGCCCGCCATTCATGTGCGCGTTGCGCACCAGATGAGGAGGAACCATGCCCGGACTGCTGCGAGGCATCGCCCGTACCGCGGTGGTCGCCGGTACCGCCACGGCGGTGTCGAACCGGGTCTCCCGGCGACAGGCCGGTCGGTGGGCCGCCCAGGACGGCGGTGGCTACGTCAGCCAGGTGCCCGCGGCCGAAGCCCAAGTTCCGGTCCCGCCCCCGGCGGAGGCACCTGGCCCAACCGTCGACCCCACTGCCGCTCGGTTGGCGCAACTGCGCGAGTTGGGGGCCCTGCACCAGCAGGGCATCCTCACCGACGAGGAGTTCGCGGTCCAGAAAGACCGCATCCTCGGCGGCTGAGCCTCCTGCTGGGCCGTGTCGCCAAGGCGCGGCTACGGGCCCGCGCAGGCCAGCCCGCGCAAGCGTGCGAATGAGCACCGACCCCCAAGCGTGCGAAGGGCCCCGACCCGGTGGATCGGAGCCCTTCTGCTCGTCGGGGTGGCGGGATTTGAACCCACGACCTCCTCGTCCCGAACGAGGCGCGCTACCAAGCTGCGCCACACCCCGAGCCCGTTCAGGTTAGCCGAGGGAACGCCCTGAGGTGAAATCCGTCCGGGGTGGGACTGATCACGTCCTCGCCACCAGCGTCAGCAGCGTCGCCTCGGGCCGGCAGGCGAACCGCACCGGCGTGTACGGGGAGGTACCCAGGCCGGCGCTGACGTGCAGCCAGATCGACTCCTCCCCGCCGCTCTTGTCCGGCCGCGGACCGGGCCAGCCGTGCAGACCCTTGGCCCGGGCAGTGTCCAGGTCGCAGTTGGTCACCAACGCCCCGTACCCGGGCACGCACAACTGCCCGCCATGGGTGTGACCGGCCAGCACCAGGTCCGCCCCGTCGGCGCGCATCCCGTGCAGCACCCGCAGGTACGGGGCGTGCGTCACGCCCAGGCGCAGCAACGGGACGGCCGACGACGGCGGTGCTGCCGCGCGCTCGTCCGGCAGGGCGTGCGGCTCGGGCAGGGCATCGCGGTCCAGGTGCGGATCGTCCACGCCCACGAGATCCACGCGCAACCCCGGCAGGTGCACCTGGTCGCGGCGGTTGGTCAGGTCCCGCCACCCATGGGCGCGCAGTGCCGCGGCCAGCTCCGGGCCGGGTAGCGGCGGGGCCGACGGCTGCCTGATAGCACCGCGTGGGCGCAGGTAGCGGGCGGGGTTCTTGGGCACCGGGGCGTAATAGTCGTTGGAGCCCATCACGAAGGCCCCGGGATAGTCCAGCAGCGGCGCCAGGGCCTCCAGTGCGGCTGGAAGCGCCCGATCGTGCGCCATGTTGTCACCGGTGTTGATCACCAGGTCCGGGGCGAGGGAGGCTAGATTCCGCACCCAGGCGATCCGGCGGCGCTGGCCCGGCACCAGGTGCAGGTCGGAGACGTGCAGCACCCGCACCGGGTCCGCACCGGCGGGCAGCACCGGCACCTGCACGCGGCGCAGGGCGTACCACTGGGCCTCCAGGAACGACCAGGCCAGCGCGCCTGCCCCGACCGCAGCGATCGCGGCACCGGTCCCCGCGAGCCGCCTCCGGCCGCCGGCGGTGGCGGAGCCCCCGGGGCCGCGGGGCAGGGTGGTGCTCAGCCCCGCCCCCTGCCGGAGTTGCCGCTGCCGTCGTCCCTGCCCGGGCCCTCGCCGGACCCAGACGAGCCGCGATCGGCGGAGCCGCCGGACCGGCCGGGGCTACCGGGACCGCCCTGGCCGCGCGCGGAGGCATCCGCCTGTCCGCCCGAGCGGCCCGCGGCATCGTTGTTGCCGTTGCCGTTCCCGTTCCCGTTGTTGTCGCCGCCGTCGTCCTCGTCGTCGTCCTCATCATCGTCCGAGGACGCGCTCTCGCTGGGTCGCAGCGTCACGGTGGATCCTGGCGTCACCCGGCTGCCGGAGGCGGGCTGGGTGGCGCCCACGTCGCCGTCGTCGGCCCAACTGTTGTCCACCGGATCGCCCACCTGCACTTCGAATCCTTCGGACTCCAGGTAGTCCGTGGCGGCATCCACGCCCCAGCCCACCACGTTCGGTACCGGTACCCGGTCGCCGTGGATGAGCCGTTCGGTGGCCTCGGGGAAGTTCTCCGAATCCATCCCGTCGACGGCGTCGGACATGAAGTCCTGCCAGATCGGTACCGGCAGCACGCTGGAGTAGACCCGCGGGTAGTAGCGCCCGTTGATCGTGGTGTTGATCATCGGAACCTGGCCTTCGGAGTGGCCCACCCACACCGCGGTGGCCAGTTGCGGCACGTAGCCGACGAACCAGGCGGCGGTGTTGTCGTTGGAGGTTCCGGTCTTGCCGGCCACCGGCCGCCCGGACAGGGCCGCGTTGGCGCCGGTGCCCCTGGGGTTGCTCACGACCTCCTGGAGTGCGTGGTTCAGCCCGTTCACCACATCGGCATCCAGCACCTGCTCACAACTGCCCTCCGGCACCGGCAACTCTTCGCCCTCGTGGTCGATCACGCTGGTGATGGCGATCGGTTCGCAGTAGGTGCCGCCGGAGGCGAAGGTCGCGAAGGAAGCCGCCATCGTCAGCGGGGCGATCTCGTTGGCGCCCAGCACCATCGAGGGCGAGAGCCGCAGCGGGCGCCCAGAGACGGGGTCGGTGCCGGTGCCCAGGTGCAGGCCGGTGGCGCGGGCGATCTCGTCGATCCCGCACACGTCCATCTGGTTGGCCATGTCCACGAACGCGGTGTTCACCGAGCGGGTGGTGGCCTCCTGCACGGTCATCATCCCGGTGCCGATGCCCTCGATGTTGCGGGGGTCGTAGTCGTCGGCCACATCAGGGGCACAGGAGAAGTTCCACGAACTGCGCGGGAAGTGCTGTCCCTGGGAACCGTCCACGCGGTCGGCCAGGGTGTTGCCCTGCCGCAGCCATTCGGCCAGCACGTACACCTTGAAGGTGGACCCGGTCTGGAACCCGCCGCCGCCGCCGAAGGCGCGGTCCACGTTGAAGTTCACCTCGGTGTTGCGGGTGGCGTCCTCCTCGGGTTTGCCGTATTCGGTGTTCTGGGCCATCGCCCGGATCTCACCGGTGCCGGGTTCGACCGTGGAGATCGCCGTGGACACCCCGGACGGGTCGTTCGGCGGGATCGCGTCCATCACCGCCTCGGTGGCCTGTTCCTGCATATCCAGGTCGATGGTGGTGTGGATCTCCAGGCCGCCGCGCAGCAGGAGTTGGCGTCGCTCGGCCTCGGTGTCCCCGAATACCGGATCGGTGGTGATGATGCTGGTGACGTAGTCACAGAAGTAGGCGGCGTCACCGGCGGCCGAGCACCCGGTGGGAGTCGGGGTGATGTCGAGCATGTCCTCCACGGACGTCTCGACGGCCTCTTCGTACTCCTCCTGGGTGATGAAGCCCTCGGCGAGCATCCGGCCGAGCACGGTGTTGCGCCGCACCTCGGCGTTGTCCGGGTTGCTCTGCGGGTCCCAGCGGGCGGGGGACTGGGTGACGCCGGCCAGCAGCGCCGACTCGGCGATGTTCAGGTCCGCGGCGTTCTTGTCGAAGAAGTACCGGGAGGCGACCTCCACCCCGTACTGGGAGGGCCCGAACTGGGCGATGTTCAGGTAGCCCTCCATGATCTCGTCCTTGGTGCGCACCCGCTCCAGGGCGATGGCGAGTTTGGCCTCCCGCAGTTTCCGCCCCAGGGTGGGGGCGGTCGCGGCCTCCACGGCCTCGGGGTCATTGGCGATCTGCCCGGCCTCGATGAGCACGTTCTTCACGTACTGCTGGGTGAGGGTGGAGCCGCCCTGCATCGAGTTACCGGTGAGGTTCTCCACCGCCGCGCGCATCACGCCTTCGGGGTCCACGCCGCCGTGGTCGTAGAACCGGTGGTCCTCGATCGCCACCACCGCGTCCACCATGTGCGGGGAGATCTCCTCCAGCGGCACCACGATGCGGTTCTGTGCGTAGTACGTGGTGAGCAAGGTGCCGTCGGCGGCGTAGATCCGGGACTGTTCGGAGACCCGCTCGCTGCCCAGGTCGGTGGGCAGGTCGTCGAACAACCGGGTGGAGGCCTCGGTGGTGGCGCCCACGGCCGCGACCATCGGCATCGCCAGACCGGCCGCGAGGAGTCCGCCCGTGGCCGCTACCAGCACGAACGCCAATAACAGGGAGACCAACTGGGCAGGGTTCACCGCCCGGGAGTGACGGGATGAAGGCTTCGCCATGCCCCTAGAGTACGGGCCGCGACCGAGCCGTGACTGCCGACTACCCCACAGGGCGCGTTCCAGGCCGCGCTACGTGGGGTGCACAGCGGGCGAAAACAGGGTCCGCAAGAGGCCCGGACCGGCGGTGTTGCGAGCCGGGGTTTGGCAAACGGCGGTCCTGTCGCTTACATTCCAAGAGTAGGTAAAGCACGGGGACGGTGAGGGGCCGTCTCCAATCCCTCAATGTGGAGGACGAGATATGAGTGTGGACACCGACCAGAGTTGGACGGCACGTGCGGCATGCGCCAAGGAATCGCCGGACGACCTGTTCGTCCAGGGGGCCGCGCAACGTATGGCACGTGAGATCTGTTTCTCCTGCTCGGTACGTACCCAGTGCCTGGCGGACGCATTGGACAACCGGATCCAGTTCGGTGTCTGGGGCGGAATGACCGAACGAGAGCGTCGGGCGTTGCTACGCCGCAGCCCGGAGGTGGAGTCGTGGAGCGACCTCTTCCGCGGGCTGAACGGCCACGAACTGGACGTGCTCCTCGGGCAGCGCTGGGGATTGGGGCGGAACCGGCGCAACGTCGCCCGGATCTCCCGGAACTGAGATCCGCAGGCCCCGGGTCAGCGGTTGACCCGGGGCCTGCGGTGTCGCCCCGGGGCCTGCGGTTAGGATCTGGACATGGCAACTTGGGAGTACGCAACGATTCCGTTGATCATCCACAACACCAAAGCGATCCTGGACCAGTGGGGTGCCGATGGCTGGGAACTGGTGCAGGTGGTGCCCGGGCCCGAGGGAACCAACAACCTCATCGCCTACCTGAAGAGGCAGAAGGACGCATGAGTACCGCAGCGCGACTTGCCGAACTCGGCATCGAACTACCCGACGTCGTCGCCCCTGTCGCCGCTTACGTCCCGGCGCTGCGCCACGGGGACGTGGTGCACACCTCCGGTCAGTTGCCACTGGTGAACGGCGAACTGCAGGGCACGGGCAAAGTCGGGGCGGAGGTCTCCGCGGAACAGGCCTACGACCTGGCGCGGGTGTGCGCCCTGAACGGTATCGCCGCTGCCGCTTCGGTGGTGGGCGGGGTGGACAACCTCACCGGCTTGGTGAAGGTGGTCGGATTCGTCAACTCCGCGCCGGACTTCACCGGGCACCCTGCGGTGATCAACGGGGCCTCGGAGTTCCTGCTGGAGGTCTTCGGGGACGCCGGCGTGCACGCTCGTTCGGCGGTCGGGGTGGCTGCCCTGCCGATGGGTGCCCCGGTCGAGGTGGAGTTCGTCTTCGCCGTCGCCTGAGCCGCTTGAGCAAACCGCAGGACGAGCCTCCGCAGCAAACCGCGGGACGAGCCCCCGCACCGGGGATGCTGACGTTGCGGGGATGCTGACCCGGCGGGTCGCCGCACGGTGATGTGCGGCGACCACCGTGCTGCTCAGCGGGCGCGTCGGCGCAGTCTCTCGATGTCGATCAGCGTCACGCTGCGTCCGTGCAACTGCAGCCAGCCGCGGGAGGAGAACTCGGCCAGCGCCTTGTTCACCGTCTCCCGGGTGGCGCCCACGAGTTGGGCCAGTTCCTCCTGGGTCAGATCGTGGGTCACCCGGATGCCGTGGTCGGTCTGCTGGCCGAACCGGCGGGCCAGGTCCAGCAGCGCCCGCGCCACCCGCCCGGGCACATCGGAGAAGATCAGCGCCGAGACGGTGTTGTTCGTGCGCCGCAACCGCTGGGCGAGGGAACGCAGCAGGTGCTGGGACACCTCCGGGCGCTCGTCGAGGATCCGCAACAGTTCGGTGTGGCTCAACTCGGCCAGCTCGGTGGTGGCCAGCGCCGTGGCGGTCGCGGTCCGCGGGCCCGGGTCGTACAGGGACACCTCGCCCAGGATCTCCCCTGGGCCGAGGATCGCCAGGAGGTGCTCACGCCCGTCCGGGGCGGTGTGCCCGAGCTTCACCTTTCCGGAGGCGACGATGAACAGCCTGTCGCCGGGGGAGCCCTCATGGAAGATCTCCTCACCGCGCCGGAACGTCAGGTCGGTCATCTTGGCGCGCACCGCCGCGTAACTCTCGTCATTCAGTTCAGCGAAGAGCGGCGCTGCGCGCACCACGGCCTCGTTCATCAACTATCCCTTTCGTTGGTTGCACCCCTGTGAGGTATTCCACAGTCTGCCATTGCTTAGGTGGTTTGCAGCACAACCCCTCGGGCCGGGTCATGGTTCCCCGCCCCGCGCGCGTGCCCGCCGAACGTGGTTCGGGCCCGGTTCAGGTGTGCTGATGCAGCCAGTCGAGCCACTGGGACAAGGCCTGAGTGACCCGATCCGGCGCCTCCTCGGGCAGGAAGCGTCCGGCGCCGTCGATCACCAGGCGGTGATGGCCGACGGCGGTGTGTTGCCGGTCCAGGGCGGTGGCCGACGGCGGGAGGAACCGGTCGGCGCCGCCGTGCATGGACAGCACCGGGACGCCCACGGGGGAGGACACCGCACGGCGGTAGGTGCGGCCGTCCCCGCGGGGAGCCGAGCGGATCAACCAGCGCACGTGCTCCATCGCCGAGTGCGCCGAGAACGACAACCGCATCGCCTGCTCGTAGTACTCCGCCTCCGGGCACTGCCACCCGGGCGCCGACCAGGCGTCCAGCACCTCGCGGACCATACGCCCGCGGGTGATGGCCCGTTCGGGGAACCACGGCACTTGCACCCTGGCGAACCACCGCAGCGTGCCCACCGGCGCCGCACGGGCCACCGTGCGGTGCAGGCGCAGCGGATGCGGGGCGCCGAGCACCCCGATCCCGGAGACCACGTCCGGGGTGAGCGCCGGCATCGACCAGGCCACCAGTCCGCCCAGTCCCTGACCCACCACCGCCGCCCGTGCGGTGCCCAGGGAGCGGATCACGGCGGCCACGTCCCCGGCCAGGACCGGCACGTCGTAACGGCCCGGGGGTTTGTCCGAGGCGCCGTACCCGCGCAGGTCCACGGCGGCCACCCGGTAGCCGCGCCCGGCCAGATCCACCAACTGGGCGCGCCAGGCGTACCAGCACTGCGGGAACCCGTGCAGCAGCACCACCAGCGGGCCGTTCTCCGGGCCGGCCAGGGCAGCGTGGATCCGCGTGCCGTGGGCCGGGATCATCCGGTGCTGCCAGGGGCCCTCGCGCAGCACGACGTCGGGGTCGTTCACGCCGGTCAGGTTAGCCCGAGGCGCGGGGACGCCCGGGGAGGCAACTCCGAGGCAGCGCACAAGAGTCGGGGGCGGGCACCCGTTCAGGTGCCCGCCCCCGACCTCGTCACTTAAGCCGCGGTAGTCCCTCGTGCGGCGGTCAGTCCGAGGCGGTGGGGGTGCTCAGGCCCTGGGTGATCAGGTCCATCACCGAGGAGTCCGCCAGCGTGGTGACGTCGCCCACCGGACGCTTCTCCGCCACGTCCCGCAGCAGGCGGCGCATGATCTTGCCCGAGCGGGTCTTGGGCAGTTCGGGCACCACCATGATCGAACGCGGTTTGGCGATCGGGCCGATCTCGTGGGCGACGTGGTTGCGCAGGACCGCCACCACGTCCTCCCCTTCGCCTTCCTCATCGGCGCGTTCCACGGCCTCCCCGCGCAGGATCACGAACGCCACCACGGCCTGCCCGGTGGTCTCGTCGGTGGCGCCGACCACGGCGGCCTCGGCGACCCATTCGTGGGAGACCAGGGCGGATTCGATCTCGGTGGTGGACAGCCGGTGCCCGGAGACGTTCATCACGTCGTCCACCCGGCCCAGGATCCACATGTCGCCGTCGTTGTCGTACTTGGCGCCGTCACCGGCGAAGTACACCCCGTCGTACTGGGACCAGTAGGTCTCCCGGTAGCGTTCCTCATCGCCCCAGATCCCGCGCAGCATCGCCGGCCAGGGTTCGGTGATCACCAGGTAGCCACCGCCGCCGGCGGCCACCTCCTTGCCGGACTCGTCCCACACCTCGGCGTTGATCCCCGGCAGGGCGTGCTGGGCCGCACCCGGTTTCAGGCTGGTGACGCCGGGCAGCGGGGAGATCATGATCGCGCCGGTCTCGGTCTGCCACCAGGTGTCCACCACCGGGGTGCGGTCGCCGCCGATCACCCGGCGGTACCAGATCCACGCCTCGGGGTTGATCGGCTCACCCACGCTGCCCAGGATCCGCAGGGAGGACAGGTCGTGCTCGGCGGGGACGGCCTCGCCCCACTTCATCACGGTGCGGATCGCGGTGGGCGCGGTGTAGAAGATGGTCACGCCGTACTTGGCCACCACCTGCCACCAGCGGCCCCGGTCCGGGGTGTCCGGGGTGCCCTCGTAGAGCACCTGGCTGGCGCCGTTGGTCAGCGGACCGTAGGTGATGTAGGAGTGTCCGGTGACCCAGCCGATGTCCGCGGTGCACCAGTACACGTCGGTGTCCGCCTTCAGGTCGAACACGTGGTGGTGGGTGTAGGCCACCTGGGTCAGGTATCCGCCGGTGGTGTGCAGGATGCCCTTCGGCTTCCCGGTGGTGCCGGAGGTGTAGAGGATGAACAGCGGGTGCTCGGCGTCCACCGGTACCGGGGTGTGCTCGGTGGAGGCGGCGTCGACCACGTCGTGCCACCAGATGTCCCGGCCCTCGGTCCAGTCGATGTCCTGCCCGGTGCGGCGCACCACCAGCACGTTCGTGACGCTGTGCGCCCCGCCGTCCTTGGCCAGGGCCTCATCGACCGCCGGCTTGAGCGAGGAGGGCTTGCCCCGGCGGTAACCACCGTCGGCGGTGATGACCACCTTGGCCTCGGCGTCGTCGATCCGGGAGCGCAGCGCGTCGGCGCTGAACCCGCCGAACACCACCGAGTGCGGGGCGCCGATGCGGGCGCAGGCGAGCATCGCGATGACCGCCTCGGGAATCATCGGCATGTAGATCGCCACCCGGTCGCCGGTGCCCACGCCGAGGTCGCCGAGCACGTTCGCCGCCCGGCTCACCTCGTCCTTGAGCTGGGCGTAGGTCAGGGTCCTGGCGTCACCGGGCTCGCCCTCGAAGTAGATCGCCACCCGGTCCCCGTTCCCGGCCTCCACGTGCCGGTCCACCGCGTTGTAGGCGGCGTTCAGTTTCCCGTCGGCGAACCAGCGGGCCTTGGGCGCATCCGACCAGTCCAGGGTCTCGGTGAAGGGGGTGTCCCAGGTCAGGAACGCACGAGCCTGTTCGGCCCAGAAGCCGGGCATGTCCGCCTTGGCCTGCTCGTACATCTCCGGGGAGGCGTTGGCGCTGGCGCGTAACGCCTCATCGGGTGGGAAGGTTCGGTCCTCCTGCAGCAGGTTCTCCAGTGCGGGTGAAGTTGCCTCGTTCATCTGTCCTCCAGGCAGCGTCCGTGGTGCGATGTCCACCACACACCCTAGAACGCCGGGGGCAGTGGTGGAAGTCACCACAATCCGCGCGACGGCAGGAGCACAGCCTTGCTCGACGACGGGAGCACAGCGCGGCCGACGGCGGGAGCACAGCCGGACTCCACGACGGGGCACAGCGCCGCCCGCGGGCGTGCGTCGGTGCCACCGGGAGGCGGGCGACCCGGCCGCCCGCGGGCGCTTATTGCTTTGCGGCAGAGGGGGCGGTGTCACCCGTCGTGATCGTTCCCGGCGGTCAGAGTGCCTCGACGGCCGCGCGGCGCCGTTCCTCCCGGCGGCCCTGGCGCCGGGCCCCGTGGGAGATGACGCCGACGAAGATCAGCACCACGCCGTAGGCCAGGATCCGACCGGTGTTGCCGTCGGCGAGCAGGTGGTCGTACACGTTCTGCCCGAACTGGCCCAACTGGGTGAAGATGTGGCTGTAGTCCAGGAGGAATTCCTCCACGATCTGGGGGATCGCGAGGAACGCCCCACCGATCAGGGTCGCGATCGAGCCGACGATGATCGGACCCACCGAGGACCACCGCGCGGCGATCAGCACTGCGGCGAGCAGCACCAACCCGCCGAGGATCTCGGCGAGCGCGCCGACGTGAATCGCCTCGGGAGCCACGTCCCGGGCGTTGAACCACCGCTCCCCGCCGTCGGCGATCAGGTACCAGGCCGGTGGGATGAACACCAGCGTGATCAGCACCACCCACCAGTGGGCCTGGGCGCGGGAGCGCGGCGGCTCGTCCCAGTCCTCGAACGGGTCGGACTCATCGATCTGATCGGCATCCTGCGCCGATGTCCCGCTGCCCCCTTCGGGCAGCACCGTGGTGGTGCCCCCGATCTCGGCCTCATCGGTGCCGGTGGTCGGCAGCGCGGTGGTGCGCACCTGCGCGTCGTCGTCGGTGCGGGACCGCCCGAACTGCCCGAAGCGGCGGGCGCGTTCTGCTCGCAGGGCCTCATCGTCGTCGTACCCCGTGTCCTGGTCCACCGAACTGGCCACCACGGTGGGTTCGGAGTCCCGGGCGGCAGGAGCCGGGTGGTGGGAACCGACGGAGTCGGAGGCCACGTCCGCTGAACGCTCATCGCCCGGGGGCGTGCCGCCCTCGGCCCGGCCGGACCCCGGCGGGGTGCCGGTACCCCGTGCGGGGTCGGCATCCGGCTCGCGGACGTCGCGCGGCGGATCGGGCAGCGGGCCGGCAGCGGCAGGTACGTCCGTCCCCGGTCCGCCGGATCCGGACGACGGGCCGGCAGCGGTCGCCTGCTCCTGAGCGGCGGGGTCGACGCCCTCGGGCCGTTCACCTGCTTCGTCATCGCGCGGGTCGGTGCTCACAGTGCCTCCAGAGGATGCGGATGGATCAACCGTAGCGATCCTGCCGTGACTGCGCGGTCCGGGCACGCCGGTGGGCGGTGATCGCTCCGGCGTCGACGCTCCGCCGGTGATCCCGGAGTGGCGCCTGTGCCCGAAGTGGTCTGCCCGTCGTGGCCCGGTCTTGCCGCTTTGCCGAGTGGGCCCGCGTCGCCTGCCTGCCGAGTGGGCCGGCGAGGGCTGTGCGAGGGCCGACGGCGGAGGCGGCGTACACAACGACGGCGCCCGGGATCCGGGTGCCGTCGCCGACTTCATCGTGCTGGTGAGGTAGCAAGCGTGCAGTTCAAACGTGGGTCGCTACGGGTCTTGCCCGTTCGCCCGGTCCTATGCGTGGACTGATCGCGCGTGGGTTCTCACTGTCCGGTGAAGTTGTGCTTCCTTTGTACCCCGGATCCGCCTCCGGGGCCACCCCACCTGGCCAGAAAAGG
>CALKWS010000110.1 GCA_938004115.1 uncultured Ruaniaceae bacterium | reverse complement strand
GGGACGACGGCGCAGGCGGTTGCGACGACGACGTGCGAAGGGGAGATCTACCCGCGGCCGGCGCGCAGCCCGCTGCGAGGGGTGGGCTAGCCTCGAAACACATGACCGTGATGCGCTCCGTGGCGTACCTCGCCACCGCGGGTCTCGCCGTCGCCTGGCTGGGTGCTACGGCACCACCGGCACAGGCGGACCCGAGTTCCGACGTCGTGCGTGATCTGGCGATCGACATCCAGATCGATCCCGGCGGCCTGGTGCACGTCACCGAGACCTACCAGTGGGACTTCGGCGATCGTGAGGGCCTGGGGTTCCGCCGGGAACTCGCGCAACGGTTCACCTGGCCGGATGACCCGGAACTGATGCGGGTCTATGAGTACGAGGACATGTGGATCGACAGCCCTTCCGGCGCGCCGGCCGAGGGCTGGGTCGCCGGCGATGGGGCCTACCTGGTGCTGGACCTGGGGGCGCCGGACGGATCCGATGACACCCGCACCGGGGTGCAGACCTACGAACTGCGGTACACCGTGCGCGGGGCGCTCAACGCGATCCGGGACGACGAGGAGGTTCCTGACCAGGACGAATTCTTCTGGAACCTCACCGGATCGGAGTGGGACAACCGGATCGAGCGGGTGACCACCACGCTCACCGGGCCGGCCGACATCACCGACGTGCGCTGCTGGGAGGGCTCCCCGAGCGCTGACCATCCCTGCGAGGGCGAGGTGGACGGCAGCACGGCCACGTTCACGGCCGGGCCGCTGGATCCCGGTGAGGAGAAGACGATCGCTGTGGCGTTCCCGCCGGGTACGTTCGCCCAGACCGAGCCGATCCTGGCCGAACGCGCCGATGAGGTGATCGGGCTGACCCCCACCCAACAGCGCATCGCCCGGGTCACCGATCCACTGGTCGCCGTCTGGGAACATCACGCGGGCTTCGTCCTGGGCGGCCTGGTGCTGCTGTACGCCGTGCTGGTGGTGCGGCGCCGGCGGCGCGGACGCGATCAGCAGTTCGTCGGGCTGCCCCCCGGCACGTTGCCGCCGAGCGGGGTTGCACAGCCGGTGGAGCCGGTGCGGCGGGCGCCGGCAGTGGCCGTGCGGTTCACCCCTCCGGAGGGGCTGGGTCCGGCGGAGGCGCGCTGGTTGTGGCACAAGCGCCTGGATGGCACCGCGGTGGCCGCGACGCTGGTGGACCTGGCGGTGCGCGGATTCTTCACCATCCAGCAGGCCGATACCGACGCCCGCGGCCGCCCGCGCGGCTGGATCCTGAGCCGGACCGAGGCCCAGGCGGAACGGGCGACCGGGCTGCCCGAGCACGAACGGATCCTGGTGGAGGGGGTCTTCGAGGGACGGCACCGGGTGGCGCTGAACGCACTCCGGGCCACCGGTGCGCTGCGGGACGTGGTGAAGCAGTTCGAGGCCGCCCTCACCAGGCACGTCGATGGTCGCGGGTTGTTCACCCGGCCGGTGCCGGCCTGGACCCGGACCACCGGACGGCGACGGCCGTGGTGGACCACCGCCCTGATCGTACTCCTGGTGGTTGCCTTCGTGGGGGGAGCCATGGACTGGCTGCCGCCCTCGGCCACCGAGGTACTTGTACTGGCGATCTTCGCGCTGGCGATCTGGTGGGTGGTGGACCGCGCCACCCGCCGGTCCGGCCTGGGGCGCAGCGGCACCGGGCGGGCGTTATATGACCAGATGCGCGGGTTCCACCGCTACCTGACCACTGCCGAGGCGGACCAGATCCGGTTCGAGGAGCACACCGGGCAGGTCGATGTGTTCTCCCGGTACCTGCCGCATGCGATCGTGTTCGGGGTGGCGCAGCGGTGGGCGCACCTGTTCGCCCAGTTGCAGGCCGAGGGCCGGGTACAGGTGCACACCGGCTGGTATGTCGGGGAACGTCCCGGTGCGGTGGCGGATCTGGGGTCGATCGGGTCCTCGATGGGCAATCTCGCCAGCCCCGTCTCGGCGACCGCCGGGTCCGGCGGCGGGTCGGGGTTCAGCGGTGGCGGCGGCGCCGGCGGGGGCGGTGGCGGTGGGGGTGGCGGGGGCCGGTAGGCGCGCGAGCCAGCCAGGGCGGGCGGTAGGCGCGAACTGGCCCGGGCGCCCGGCAGGCACGAACTGGCCAGGGCGCTCTCGTGTGCTCAGGCGTGCGGCAGCCGTCGGCTAGTCAGCCAGCGCGCGGGTAAAGAAGTCCGCGGCGTCCTGTTGCATCATCG
>CALKWS010000109.1 GCA_938004115.1 uncultured Ruaniaceae bacterium | reverse complement strand
AGGCGCGACAATGGGGCGCGTGAACGATCAGCCGAACCCTTCCCAGCCCCGACCCGCCGCTGATGCCGAGGTGAGCGAGGAGGACCTGCGCGCGCAGTGGCAGGATCTGGCCGATCGGATCCGGGCGGCGCGTGAGGCCTACTACGGCGGGGACACCCAGTTGATGTCGGATGCCGCGTTCGACGAGCTGCTTCGGGACCTGCAGGCACTGGAGACCACCCACCCGTTCCTGCAGCGGGATGATTCGCCCACCCAGGAGGTGGGCGGGAAGGCATCGCCGCTGTTCACACCCGTGCACCACGCGGAGCAGATGCTCAGCCTGGACAACACCTTCACCGTCGCCGAACTCCAGGACTGGCTGGTCAAGACCCGGCAGGCGGCCGGACGCGAGCCGGGCTGGCTGTGTGAACTGAAGATCGACGGGCTGGCGATCTCCCTGCGGTATGAACGCGGCCGGCTGGTCACGGCGGCCACCCGCGGGGACGGACGGATCGGCGAGGACGTGACCGAGAACGCGCTGCGGATGGAGTCGATCCCGCGGCGCCTGAAGGGCAGCGGGCACCCGGAGATCGTGGAGGTACGCGGTGAGGTGTTCATCCCGACCGCCGAGTTCACCCGGCTGAACGAACTGCAGGCCGAACTGCAGGACCGGGCCGTGCAGATGGCCCGCCGGCGCTGGGAGGCCCGCCCCGAGGCCACTCGCGGCGAGTTCAACGCCGAGCGGGAGGCGGCCTCCGCCGCGCGACGATTCCCGGCGTTCGCCAACCCGCGCAACGCCGCCAGCGGGGGCATGCGCCAGATGCTGGAGAAGAAGGAGGGGCTGGAACGCGAGGCCGGTGAGGCCAGGATCAAGGCCCTGTCGCTGTACGTGCACGGGATCGGGGCATGGCCGGATCCGCCCGTGGCCACCCAGAGCGAGGTGTACGAACTGCTCGCCGGCTGGGGTCTGCCCACCAGCCCGTACAGCAAGGTCGCCCATTCCATCGACGAGGTGCTGGAGTTCGTCGAGCACTACGGCGAGCACCGGCACTCGGTGGAGCACGAGGTCGACGGGGTGGTGGTCAAGGTCGACGAACTCGCCCTGCACGACGAGCTGGGCACCACCAGCCGGGCGCCGCGCTGGGCGATCGCCGCGAAGTTCCCGCCCGAGGAGGTGCACACCAAACTCCTCGACATCGCCGTGGCGGTGGGCCGCACCGGGCGGGCCACCCCGTACGCCGTGATGGAACCGGTGCACGTGGCCGGCTCGGTGGTCCGCCAGGCGACGTTGCACAACCAGGACGTGGTGCGCGCCAAGGGCGTGCTCATCGGTGACACCGTGGTGCTGCGCAAGGCGGGCGACGTGATCCCCGAGGTGCTGGGGCCGGTGGTGGAACTGCGCGACGGCAGCGAGCGGGAGTTCGTCATGCCCGCCGACTGCCCGGAGTGCGGCACCGGCCTGCGACCGATGAAGGAGGGCGATGTGGACCTGCGCTGCCCGAACGCGCGGTCCTGCCCCGCGCAGGTTCGCGGCCGGGTGGAGCACATCGGCTCCCGCGGCGCCCTGGACATCGAGGCACTCGGAGAGGTCACCGCGGCGGCGCTGACCCAGCCGGCCGAACCGTCCACCCCGGTGCTGGAGACCGAGGCGGGGTTGTTCGACCTGACCATCGACCAGCTCCTGCCGATCGAGGTGGTGGTCCGTGATGCGGAGACCGGGGAGCCCCGCGTGGATCCCGACACCGGGGAACCGGTGCTACGGCGCCCGTTCCAGAAGGTACGCCTGGACTACCCGCCCGAAGCCGAGGGAATGAGCGCCGCGGAGCGCCGTAAGGCCGGGTACCGCAAGGACTTCCGCGTGATCGAGCCCTCCGCGCAGGCGATCACCCTGCTCGATGAACTGCAGGCCGCCAAGTCCAAAGAACTCTGGCGCTTCCTGGTGAGCCTGAACATCCGGCACGTGGGTCCGGTGGCGGCCCGGGCGCTGGCCGACTGGTTCGGCTCGATGAGCGCGATCGAGGCCGCCAGCGAGGAGGAACTGGCGCAGGTGGAGGGTGTGGGCCCCACCATCGCCGCGGCCGTGCGGGAGTGGCTCGCCGTGGACTGGCACCAGGAGATCCTGGACCGCTGGCGCCGGGCCGGAGTGCCGTTCGCGATCCCCGACCACCCGGGCCCCGGCGCCGGCGGCACTGGTGGGGTGCTGACCGGACTGAGCATCGTGGTGACCGGCTCACTGGAGAACTTCACCCGGGACGGGGCCAAGGAGGCGATTATCGCCCGCGGCGGCAGGGCGGCGGGATCGGTCTCGAAGAAGACCGACTTCGTGGTCGTCGGACCCGGTGCGGGTTCGAAGGAGACCAAGGCGCGCGAACTGGGCCTGCCGATCCTGGACGAGGACGGGTTCGAAGCCCTCCTGGCCGGGGGACCGGAGGCAGTGGCGGATCGAACCTGAGTGGGATAGGCAGGAGACATGGCCCCACCACAGCAGCAGCTGATCAGCGATGCGCTCGCCCAGGAACTGCAGGACGCCGGGCTGGTGTGGCATCCCGAGGCCGGGGATCACTTCCGGATCCGCGCCGAGGCACTGGCCGAGGACGTGTTCATCCTGTCCCACATGGTGATCGAGGCCCGGGAGTTCGACACCGGCACCGTGCTGCGGTTCAACGGCACCACCGAGTGGGCGCTGGACAGCGTGGCCAAGGAGGACGCGCTGTGGCTGCCCCGGGAGGACCAGTTGCGCGACCGGCTCGGTGCGGCGTTCGTGCGCCTGGAACGCACCGATGAGGGTTATGCGCTGACCATGCGCCGCCACGACGGCACCGAGTCCACGTTCACCGCCTCCACCCCGGCCGAGGCCTACGGGCGCGGACTGCTCGACCTGGTGCGC
>CALKWS010000108.1 GCA_938004115.1 uncultured Ruaniaceae bacterium | reverse complement strand
GCCCGCTACGCCAGGGCCCGCTACGCCAGTGCCGGCTGCTGGTCAGGAGGCTGCGTCGTCGTCGGGCTGTCCGGCGGTGCGCCGGATCTCGGCCCCTTCCTGCACCAGGGAGTCGCGCTTGCGCTGACTCTTGCGGATCTTCTGGTCCGCCCGGGGCGGGATCTGGATCTGGTCCTCGGCGCGCACGCCGCTCTGCAGTTCCCGGCCCCGTTCCACTTCGGCGTCCAGTTCGGCGCCGAACAGGATCACCACGTTCATGATCCACAACCACAGCAGGAAGATGATCACTCCGGCCAGGGCACCGTAGGTGGCGTTGTAGGAACCGAAGTTGGCCACGTACAACCCGAATCCAGCGGTGGCCAGCGCGGCAACCACGATCGCTAGGGCCGCCCCGGGGCTGACCCAGCGGAACTTGGGCATCTTCACGTTCGGGGTGAAGTAGTACAGCAGCGCGATCACCACGATCACGATGAGCACCAGGACCGGCCATTTGGCGATGTCCCACACCTGCACAGCGGTATCGCCCAGGCCCACCAGGTTCCCGATGGTGCGTGCGATCGGCCCGCTCACCACGAGGATCAGTACCGCCACCCCGACCATCAGGATGAGCACCGCGGTGAGCAGGTACATCGCCGGGCGCAGTTTCCAGACCGGCCGGCCCTCGGGCATCTCGTAGACGCTGTTCATCGCCCGGCTGAACGCGTTGACGTAGTTCGAGGCGGTCCACAGCGCGGTGAGGATACCCAGCACCACCCCCAGCCCGGCACGCTGGTTCTCGGTGATCGAACTGATCGGGTCGCGCAACTGGGCGGCCGCCGCCTCGGGCAGGTACTGGTTCAGGAAACCCAGGATCGCGTCGGTGGTGGCCTGGCCCTGACCGATCAGGCCGAGCAGGGAGACCAGCACGATCAGCGCCGGGAACATCGACAGCACGCTGTAGTAGGTCAGCGCGGCGGCACGGTCCTGCAGCTGGTTCCGGGTGAACTCCGACGCGGCCCGTTTCAGGGTGTACTTCCAGGTGGGTCCGCGCAGGTCGGTGGGGCCGTCGGGGTCACGGCCGGAGTCAGCCGTCGGCGCCCGGCCGGAGTCTGCCGCCCGGGCACGGTCGGAACCAGCCGCCGGGGCACTCGCGTCGCTCATAGTCATAGCGTCGCGCACCTGCGCCCGCTCGGCCACAGGAAGCGGCCCCGCGCCGCCCGGCCCCGGGGGACGGCGCCAGGCCCACGGTCGCCGACGACGACGTGCCTACAGCAGGAACGCCCCCAGGACCGCGCTGACCGGCACCACCACCCACGCGGGCACCGACCGCCACAGCGCCACCAGGGCGCCGGCGGCCAGCAGCGCGGTGAGCACCGAGGTGATGCCCTGGGTGATCACCGGATCCACCAGCGCCGCCCCCAGCAGCCCGACCACCGCGGCGTTCACCCCGGTCAGCGCCCGGCGCACGGCCCGGTTGTGCCGCAGCACCTGCCAGTACGGCAGCACCGCCAGCACCAGCAGCGCCGAGGGCAGGAAGATCGCCACCAGGGCGATCAGCGCTCCGGTGATGCCCGACGGCGGAACGGAACTGGCCGCACCCAGGTACCCGGCGAACGTGAACAGCGGGCCGGGTACCGCCTGCGCGGCGCCATAGCCGGCCAGGAACGTCTCGGCGTCGACCATCCCGGTGCCGACCACCTGGGTCTCGAGCAACGGCAGCACCACGTGCCCGCCGCCGAACACCAGCGCACCGGTGCGGTAGAACACGTCCG
>CALKWS010000107.1 GCA_938004115.1 uncultured Ruaniaceae bacterium | reverse complement strand
CGCCCACCTCCCGCACCGGCACGCCCCGGCGCAGCACGCCGGTGCCGCCCACGTGCAGGCCCACTTCGCCGTCCTCGGTACCCGGGGGCACATCGAAGCGGGGCAGCAGCACCTCGGCGGTGCGGGGCCCTCCGGTTCCCGGGCCACCCGCGGTTGGGGCCGGGGTGGCCATGCTCAGCAGCGGGTCACGGCCCTGCAGGTCCAGGTTCCACCGTCCCTTACCTGCCTCACCCCACCGGTCGCCCAAGGTGCCGTTGGGTACGAAGGTGGTTCCGTCGTCGGCCATCATGACCGTCTTGAACGCGGCATTCTCGGCATCCGCGTGCTCGGGCAGGTCAGCGGCGGTGAGGAACTTACCGGGGACGTAGGCGCCGTCGCGTTCCTCGAGTGCCACCAGGAACGGGGAGTCGGTGTAGCGCTTGACGTAGTCGGTGAAGTAGGGCTCGGGGTTGTCCACGTGGAACTCCCGCAGGATGACGTGTCCCATGCCCATCGCCAGGGCCCCGTCGGTGCCGGGGTGTACGGCGAGCCATTCGTCGGCGAATTTGGTGTTGTCGGCGTAGTCGGGGGAGATGGCCACCACTTTCTGGCCCTTGTAGCGCGCTTCGACCATGAAGTGGGCATCGGGCGTTCGGGTGACCGGGATGTTCGACCCCCACATCACCAGGTAGCCGGCGTTGAACCAATCGGCCGATTCGGGCACATCGGTCTGGTCGCCGAAAATCTGCGGGGAGGCCATCGGCAGGTCGGCGTACCAGTCGTAGAAGGACAGGATCGTCCCGCCCATCAGCGACAGGAACCGGGTGCCCGCGCCGTAGGAGACCATCGACATCGCCGGGATCACCGTGAAGCCGGCCAACCGGTCCGGCCCGTACTGCTTGGTGGTGTACACGTGCGCGGCGGCCATGATCTCGATGACCTCCTCCCACGTGGTGCGCACCAGCCCACCGCGGCCGCGGGCACGTTTGTAGGACCGGGCACGCTCGGGGTCCTCCACTACGTCCGCCCAGGCCAGCACCGGGTCACCCAGGCGGGCCCGTGCCTCCCGGTACAGGTTGAGCAGCGCGCCGCGCACGTAGGGGTAGCGCACCCGGGTGGGGGAGTAGGTGTACCAACTGAACGCCGCCCCGCGGGGGCAGCCGCGCGGTTCGTACTCCGGTGAGTGGGGCCCGGTGGTGGGATAGTCCGTCTGCTGGGCCTCCCAGGTGATGATGCCGTCCTTGACGTACACCTTCCACGAGCACGACCCGGTGCAGTTCACGCCATGGGTGGAGCGCACCACCTTGTCATGGCTCCACCGGTCGCGGTAGAACGCATCACCCTCCCGGCCGCCCCGCAGGAACAGCGCACGCAGGTCCGGGGAGGCCTCCCCGCGTCGCATGAAGGTGCCCAGCCTCAGCAGCGCGTCGGATGCCGTGGTCCGGGGTTCGTCCGGCCGTGTCGTCGTCATCGAGGACCTGTCCTTTCGCTCAGCGGCCTGGGGCGTTAGCGGGTGGGGGCAACGGGCTGATCGGTGGCGCGACGGCGTACCGGCCACCAGGTGAACGCGGCGACGGCCAGGGCGCTGATCGCGAGCAGCACGAAACCGATGGTGTAACTGCCGGTGGCGCCGTAGGTGGCACCCATGACCAGGGGCGGGAAGAACCCGCCCAGACCTCCGGCCGCGCCGACGATCCCGGTGACCGAGCCGACCGAGGCGGGCGGCGTCACCCGGGAGACGAGCGCGAAGGTTGCCCCGGAACCCGATCCCAGCACGGCCGCCATCACCAGGAACGCCACCGTGCCTGCGGGCAGCAGTTCCAGGCGCGCGGAGGCCAGCAACGCCATCACCCCGGTGATCAGGAACCCCCAGACCAGCACCGGCACCGGGTGGAACCTGTCCGAGAGCCACCCGCCGATGGGACGGGCGATGACGGCGACGACGATGAAGCCGGCGGTGCGCAGGGCAGCGTCAGCGGGCTCCAGGCCGTAGTCGTTGACCAGGTAGGTGGGCAGGTAGACGCTGAAGGCGACGAAACCCCCGAAGGACAACGCGTAGATCAGCGACAACTGCAACGTGACCGGCATCTTCAGCGTGTTCCAGGTACGGGCGAGCATCGAGCCGGTGGCCGGTACGCGGCCGGGGGCGTCCCGCAGCAGCCCCCAGGCGATCACCGCATACACGGCCAGGACCACGGCCACCAGCACGAACGGGGCCGGACGGGAGAAGACGTCGATGATCGCTACCGTGCTGAACGCCGCGACCGCGGTGCCGGCGGTGCCCATCCCGAAGATGCCGAGCGCCAGCCCGCGTCGTTGCGGTGGATACCAGGAGTTCACGAACGGCACGCCTACGGCGAAGGCGGTCCCGCCCAGGCCGAGGAGGAACCCGCCCACGAGGAGCATGGCGTAACTGGTGGCGGCGAAGCCGACCAGCAGCACCGGGACGATGGTGATGATGCTGACGGCGGGGAACATGACGCGTGCGCCGTATCGGTCCGTGAGGGCCCCCACCGGGATGCGGCCCAGGGAACCGACGATCACCGGGACGGCCACCGCTACCGAGACCTGGAACGGGGTGAGGTTCAACTCCCCGCGGAACAACTCACCCAGCGGTGCGATGAGGTTCCACGCCCAGAAGTTCACCAGGAAACCGATGGTGGCTACGGTGAGCATGAGGGCGGGGGAGCGTCCGGCCTGCGCGCCCTGGTTTCCGTTGGCCGCTGTGCCCATGGAACCTCCGGTGGAGACTGCCTCGTTGCCTTCCTGCCTCCTTCCTACCAGCGTTGACAGCACGGTGCCAGCGATACTTACAAGGGTGAATTGTGCAATTGCGCAGTCACGAAATCACGGCCGTAAAAGCAGCGCAGAGTAATTTGCTGGACGTCCCTTCGCAACTGCAAACGAGGGCCTCCGGTGGATCTGAAACAGCGGGCTCGGAGTTCCTCGCGCTACCGAATGCCGAGGGGAATTCCTGTCGATGCCCGCTGGCCGCTGGTGGTGTGGCCGGATCGAGTCGGCCTCAGTGACCTTGCAGGATCAACTCGACCCACTCCTGGGCGTCGGCCTGCGGCGAGAGGGTGATCTGTGCCGTGTGACCTGAGATCGGCCGCGGCACCTGGACGGCGGTGAGCAGTTCGCCGGTGGCGGCACGCAGTACCAAGCGTGCCTCGTGCTCCTCGGCGGCCGTGGTGCTGACCGCTCGCAGCACATCTGCGCCGTGTTCGTCGAAGATGACCTCGACGACCTCGCGGTCATCCTGCTGTACGGCGGCGGCCGATTCGACGCCGGCGGGTTGGAAGTCCACCGAGTCCAGCAGCACGTGCTCGTCCATGACCTCGATGCACTCGGGATGGGATCCCGTTTCGCACGTCATCGCCGCGCCGATCTCCAC
>CALKWS010000106.1 GCA_938004115.1 uncultured Ruaniaceae bacterium | reverse complement strand
GCCCTGGTCAACGCCCGCATCCTGGTGGGCGAGGAGGAACGGCTCGATCCCACCTGCGCCCAGATGGCCCGCTCCCCCCTACCCGGCGCACCCGGGGTGCCCGGAGCCGCCGTCCTCGGGTTCATCGCCTGCGGGGCGATGGTCCGCCGGGAGGCCTTCCTACAAGCCGGCGGCTTCGACCCGGTGATCCGCTTCCCCGGCGAGGAGGAACGGCTGGCCCTGGACCTGGCAGACCTGGGCTGGCAGTTGCGCTACCTCGACGAGGCGGTGGTGCACCACCACCCATCGCCGCTCCGTGGTGACCCTCGTCAGCGCAACCGGGGCCTGGCCCGTTCCTCCGTCCTCACCGCCGCGCTACGCATGCCGCCCCGCCACGCCGTCGGCCGCACCTGGCGGACGATCACCATGGGGGCACCCCACCGGGCCGGGGTGCTGGACGCCGCACGGGACCTGCCCGGTGCCTTGCGGCACCGTCGCCGGGTCTCCGACCTGGTGCTCGCCCAGGCCGACATGCTGCGCCGGATCGGCAGCCCTACCTCGGTAAGGCCAGAGAATCCGAAGGACGGACGACGGCGATGAGGGCCCTGCACCGCGGTACAACCGGTCGGGTGGTGGTCACCGGGGGTGCCGGATTCCTGGGTAGCCACCTGTGCGAGACGCTCTTGCAGGACGGCTGGCAGGTGGTGTGCCTGGACAACTTCCTCACCGGCACTCCCGCGAACGTGGCGCACCTGGCATCCGAGCCGGCGTTTGAGATGGTCCACTGTGACGTCACGGAGAACACCCACGTGCGCGGATCGGTGGACCTCATCCTGCACTTCGCGTCCCCCGCGTCCCCGGTGGACTACCTGGAAATGCCACTGGAGACGTTGCGGGTGGGCTCGGTCGGCTCCGAACGCGCGTTGGCGCTGGCCCGGGACAAGGGTGCCCGCTTCGTGCTGGCCTCCACGTCCGAGGTCTATGGCGACCCGCAGGTCCATCCTCAACCCGAGGACTACTGGGGCCACGTGAACCCGATCGGGCCGCGGGGGGTGTACGACGAGGCGAAGAGGTACGCGAAGGTGTTGGTGACCGCCTACCGGTCCACCCATGGCGTGGACACCGGGATCGTGCGGATCTTCAACACCTACGGGCCCCGGATGCGTCCTCATGACGGCCGTGCGATTCCCACTTTCATCCGTCAGGGACTGGCCGGCGAGCCGCTGACCGTGGCCGGTGACGGGAGCCAGACCAGATCGGTGTGCTATGTGGACGACCTGGTCCGCGGCATCCTGGAGATGGCCGGCAGTTCCCATCCCGGGCCGGTGAACATCGGCAACCCGGAGGAGTTGTCGGTGCTGCGCATCGCCGAGTCGGTGATCGCCGCCACCGGTGGGCGGTCACGGATCCAATTCGTGGAGCGACCCGTCGATGACCCCAAGGTGCGTCGGCCCGACACCACCATGGCGCGCACCGTGCTGGGCTGGCAGCCACAGGTGTCGTGGGAGGAGGGGCTGCGCCGCACGGTGGACTGGTTTGCCGCCGCCCCCGCACGAAGCGCCTGACGCGGCGCCAGGCCTGATACCGCGGCCGCAGGGGGCTGCCCTTCGATCCGGCCGCGAAGGCCTCGCCTCGCGTTGGTGCGTATCAGCCCCAGGCGCTAGGGTCGCCCGGACCGGGCGGCTTCATCCGCGGTTTGAGCCGGACCGTGGGCATCGCGGGCGCCGGCAGGCGTTCCACCCTGCCGGTGTAGCCCTGCACGTGCCCGAACTGCTCCGACCCGGCCTCCCACGCCTCCCGATAGGCCACGATCTCCTCATGGGTCCGGCCGATGAAGTTCCACCACATCATCACCGGTTCCTCGAACGGTTCACCACCGAGCAGCATCACCCGGGCCGGTTCGTCGGTGAGGTTCGTCAGTCGCAGTTCGCGGCCGCCCGGGGGCAGGTAACCCAGCTCGGAGGGTTCGAGGTCCAGGTCGTGGGCGCGCACCGGACCCTGGTCCACCAGCACGCCGTGCTCGAAACCGGCGTCCAGTTCCACGGTGACGTGCGCCGAGGGGTCGAGCACCAGTTCGGCCCCTAACAGGGGCGAGTAGGCGGGGACGGGGGAGGTGTGCCCGGCGAGGGTGCCGATGAGCACCCGCGCCCGTGCGCCGCCCAGGTCCACCGGTTCGGTGACGTGGTGGAGGAAATCGCGCTCGGTGTGCCGGGAGGCGTCGGGGAGCACGGTCCATAACTGCACCCCGTGCAGGGTGCGGCAGGCATCGGTGGACTGCTCCGAGTGCGCGACGCCATGTCCGGCCGTCATGATGTTGACCTCGCCGGGTCGGACCAGAGCGTGGGCGCCGGTGGTGTCCCGGTGCTCGATCTCGCCGGTGAACAACCAGGTGACCGTCTGCAACCCGGTGTGGGGGTGGGGTGGCACGTCCATCCCCCCGGTGCGGGAGACGTCGTCGGGGCCGTAGTGGTCCACGAAGCACCAGGCACCGATCAGTGACCGGGCCCGCTGGGGCAGGGTGCGCCGCACCCGCATCGCCCGCGGTCCGCCCAGAGGCACTTCGCGGCTGGTGATTCGCTGCACGCCGCCCACCATGGCACATGAGGCAGCGGCCGGCATGAGAACCGGGTCGCCCTAGCGATCAAGGGTCGCTAGACACCCTCCTAAGTGAACTGTACGTGGTGATCGATGATCACGTGGCCCCTTAAGCGCACCGGGCGGGGTAGGCGGCCGAGGCTTTCGGATGCTGAACTGATCACTCTGGCGGTGGCCCAGGTGCTGCTGGGCTATCAGGGAGAACGGCGCTGGATCCGCCATATCCGTTCCAGCCCGCAGTGGCGGGCGATGTTTCCCTACCTGCCCCACCAGTCCGGCTATCACAAGCGCTTGAAGGCCGCCGCCCCGCTGTTGGCCAAGGCGATCACCGTCCTGGCCCGCCAGTGCCCGTCCTGGTTCGATGATCTATGGATGACCGACGCCACGCCAGTGCCGTGCGGGGCCTCGAGAGAAACGGTGAAACGCTCCGACCTGGCCGGCCACGCCGGGTACGGTTACTGCGCTTCGCATTCCAGGTTCTACTGGGGGATGAAGCTGTACTTGGTCTGCGCCGGTGATGGGATGCCGATCATGTGGGCCCTGGCCCACCCCAAGATCGGTGAGCGCGAGGTGCTCACCGCGATGCTGGAACACAACCATCACCTGATCCGCTCCGGGCAGGTGCTGTTGGCCGACAAGGGATTCTCCGGCAAAGCCTTCGCCCAGACCACCGCCGAGTTGGGCCTGCGCCTGCTGCGCCCGGACCGACGTGATGAGACCTACACCAACGGCAACCTCGGCGGTGTGCGGCAGTGGATCGAATCGGTCAACCAGACCCTCAAAGGCCAACTCAGCCTCGAAGGCCACGGCGCACGCACCCCCCAAGGCCTATTCACCCGCATCGCCCAACGGCTCCTGGCTCTGGCCGCCGGAATCTGGAACAACTGGACCACCGGAGCCACCAACAAGCGGTCCCTAATCGCATACGACCACTGAGGTTCAAGGAATCAATCATCTAGTGCCGGTGAGAGCCGGGCGGCAACCACGGGCCGCACCGGCGGAACTAAGCGGTCCCGGTGGAGCGTGGTCCGCGCACGGCGGGCCTGTCGGTGATCGTGGCATCGGCGGGGTTGGTGACCAGCGCGTAGCCGACCACGAGGATGCCCACGATCAGATGGGGGAGCCAGGCGTTCGTGCCCTCGTCGGCGAAGCCGAAGATCCAGGGGGAGATCGCAAGGACGACGCCGATCGCCACGTCCATCCAGAGATGGACGCGCATCGGCACCAGTTTGATCGGACTGGCGGGGCTGGTACTGGTCAGTTCGCTCAGCACGATGATCGCGCCGATGATGACCGCCACCCACATCGCGGCATCGACGTCGGCGAAGCCGAAGATCCATGGTGCGGCGATCAGCAGTACCCCGACCACCAGACCGATGATGGTGTGGACTTTGCTGGAGAGGAACTTCATGGGACTGACACCTTCCCGGTCGCAGGGGATAACCGAGGCTTGGAGTCCGCTGGTTCCAGGTTAAGCACCGTGCGGCGCATGGGCCACTGGACGACTGTTGCGCGGCCCGGGCAGTGTCCTACCCCTGTGCTTCGTCCGGTCCGGGATCGTGGTCGAGCACGTCCACCTGTTCATCGAGTTGGGTGATGTCCATCAGGAAGCGGACGGGTTCCGAGGGCTGGATGAACCGGATCGGTTGGGCGACCCGGCTCGCCAGGTACACCAGCAGCGCGATCACCGAGGAGTCGATGAACGTCACGTTCCGGGTGTCCACGTCGATCGGTACGCCCCGGTCCGCCACGTCGTTGACCGCCTCGACCATCTGGGCGTTCATGCTGGCGTCCACCTCGCCGGCGAGCACCAGGCGCACCCGGGCCGCCGAGCCGATCACCTCCACCGAACCTGGGGTGCGGGCGTCCTGCGCCTGCTCGGATCCGGCGGGATATGTCATGGCGTGCTGCTCCTTGTCTCGGCCATCGTCGCAACCGATGGATCGTGTTGCGCCCCGGCGAGACTAAGGTGCCCGCCGCGGCCGCGCCACCCCATGTGTGATGGCCGACGGCGGCACATCCGCAGGTGCGGGCGGCGGCCCGGGGGAGACTCGGCTACGGCTTCGTCCGGGTCCGTTTGCGCAGCATGCGCAGCACGGCGATCACCCCGCCGGCGGCCACTACCCAGGGGCCGGCCACGATGACCGGATCCAGCCACTGGTGCCTGGTGTCAGCACGGGTATCGGCCTTCCGTGCCGCCGGCCCGTCGTGGCGCGCTTCGGTGCGGAGACCGGTCTGCGTGACCGGGTTGTCCGGCCTGATGGTGAGCAGGGAGCGCAGGTGGCTCTCCGCGGCGTCCACCCGGTCGGCGCCCATCAGCAGCAGCCAGTGGGCGGCGCGGGCCTCGCTGAACCGGCGGTAGGCGAGGCGGCGGATGATCCCCGACAGGCCCTTCAGGGGCACTGCGGTGCCGAACACCGGCGGCAGCATCTGATGTTCGATGGACCGCTCCCGCCGGTGGGTCTGCCCTTGTGGTTCGGGTAGGTCCCAGTGCGCGCCGGTGTCCTCGTGGCGCTCGCGCGGGTGGGCCGGACGGTCCGCGGGGTCCAGGTCCACGCCCCAACCCGGGATCGTGGCCCGTAGATGGGCGCTGGAGGGCACCGGCGGTGCCGCCGGGGTGTATACCGGGATGCGATTCGCCTCGCTCATCGCCAGGTCCTCTCCGTCGTCGTGCTCGTCCGTGGCCAGGTCAGTCCTCGCCGATCAGTTCTCGCCGGGTACGACGAGGGCCTTGATGCAGCCGTCGAGCTTGGCCGAGAACATGTGGTAGCCCTCGG
>CALKWS010000105.1 GCA_938004115.1 uncultured Ruaniaceae bacterium | reverse complement strand
TGTAGGTGGCCCGGTCGGCCACGGTGCCGGGGTCGAAGACCACCAGATCGGCGGTGTAACCGGGGGCCAGGCGGCCCCGCCGGGGCAGGTTGAACCGTTCGGCGGCGTCGGTGGTCATCCGTTTGATCATCGCGGGCAACTCGGCGCGGGCCTCGTCGCGGACGTACCGGCCCAGCACCCGGGCGAAGGTGCCCGCGGTGCGCGGGTGCGGACGGCCGGGCAAGGGGATCGTGTCCGAGCCGACGAGCACCTCCGGGTGGGTGAGGAAGGTGCGCACGTCGTCCTCGCTCATCTTGTGCAGCACCACCACGCAGTCACCGCGCAAGTCCAGCAGCAGGTCGGCGACCACCTCGCCCGGGGGCGCGCCTGCGTCGTCGGCGATCTCGGCGATGCTGCGGCCCTCCAGGTCGGGACGGGCGGGCGCCGAGGCGACCGTGATGCCCTCCCACCCAGCGGCGGCCACGAAGTTCTGCCAGCCCGGCAAACCGGTGCGGAACTCCTGGGCGATCCGGCGCCGGGCGCCGGCGTCGGTGAGGCGGGTGAGCATCGCCTCCAGCCCGCCCTCGTTCGCCCACGGCGGCAGCACCGCCCGCAGCAGGGTGCTACTCGCCGCGTACGGGTAGACGCCCCCGCGCACGTCCACGTCGTCGGCCGCCTCGATCTGTTCCAGCACCGCCGCGGCGGTGCCCCACTGTGGCCGGCCGGCGACCTTCAGGTGCGACAGCTGCACCCGCACGCCGGTGCGCCGACCCACGTCGATCGCCTCCGCGACCGCCTGGTGCACCAGGTCCATGTCGTTGCGCATGTGGGTGGCGTAGATGCGGTCCCGGCGCGCCAGCACCGCGCCCAGGGCGTGGAGTTCCTCGGGCGGGCTGTACACACCCGGCGGGTAGACCAGACCGCTGGACATCCCGAACGCCCCGTGATCCAGCGCTTCCCGCAGGGCCGCGGTCAGCGCCGCGGACGTGGTGGGGTCGTCGTTCCCGCGGCCGAGCCCCGCCACTGCCGCGCGCAGGGTGCCGTGGCCCACCAGCGGGGCGAGGTGGGCCGGTAGCGACCGGTCTGACAGTGAGTCGCGGTAGTCGGCGAACGTGTCGAAGGTGCGCGCGGCCGGACCGAACACCGCCGAGATGTGCTCCCTGATGGCATCCCGGTGCGCCGGGGTAACCGGGAATGGGGTCCATCCGCAGTTCCCAGCGACCTCGGTGGTCACTCCCTGCCGGACACCAGCGAGTTGGAGGTCGTCGGTGCCCGGTGGCAGGAAGGCGGTCAGGTCGGTGTGGGTGTGGACGTCGATGAACCCGGGTGCGATCACCCTGCCCCGGGCGTCGATCTCCCGGGCGGCGCGGGCGGTGCCCAGGTCGCCCACCGCCCGGATCGTCCCGCCGTCCAGCCCCACGTCTGCCACCACGCCTGGGGCGCCGGTGCCATCGATGACGAGGCCGTGGCGCAGGATCGTGGAGAACATACTGCTCGCAGGGTTGGGGGTAGCGGCTGGCTGGTTCAGCGGGGTGGGAGGACGGTTTGGTGTTGGGTGCCCAGGTGGTCGATGCCCAGTTCCATGGTGTCGCCGGGTTTGAGGTAGATCGGGGGGTTGTGGCCCATCCCGACTCCCGGTGGGGTGCCGGTGTTGATCAGGTCTCCGGGTTCCAGGACCAGGAATTGGGAGA
>CALKWS010000104.1 GCA_938004115.1 uncultured Ruaniaceae bacterium | reverse complement strand
CCTGGTTGCGCGGCGCGGCACAGCACTTTCCAGGAACGCATTGCAACCGGTTGTTGGAACGTAACACCGCGCGTGTGGAGAGGTCAACTTGCCTGCCGCGGCCCCCGTGAGGGCAGAGCAGCGCACCAGAAAGGGCCGACGACGCACGCCGGACTACGGGTGTTCAAGAACCGCACGTAGGGCATCCGGGCCGCGTCCTGTGCCGCTAGTTCGCCGCCCGCGGCCCGTGCTGCTAGGTCGCCCCTAGTCGAGGCGCCGGCCGGTCCGTCTGATCTCCTCCGGCCATGCCAGCGTCAGTCCGAGTTCGCCAGTGAGCAGGTCCTGGAAACGTTCGATGGCGCTGGGGTCGTCGTAGACCTGGCTAGGCGTGCGGTCGTTACGTTGGCAGAACGCCGAAAGTGCCCCCACGGCCTCACCGATCGACCATTCCACCGGGTGCAGGCGGTAGGCGCCGTTGGTGATGTGGGTGGTGCCGATGTTCTTGGCGGCCGGCAGGAGGTTGTCCACACCGAGCGGGATCAGGGAGCCCAGCGGGATCTGGAACGGGAAGCAGTCGATATCCACGTAAGTGCGGCCGGACGTGCTCGGGTGCAGGTCGATGCGGTAGAAGCCGATGCCGACCGAGTCGGAGAACAGTTCCGCCCCGGCGCCGTCGCCTCGCATCTGCCGGCCGATATGGCCCTCGGTCACGGTGAACCGGGCACGGATCCGCCGGGCCTCCCGGATGTAGGGCTCCAGGGCCAGGCCGTCGTCGCTGCCCATGACGTCCCCTCGCAGCCGGAGTTCGGGATAGCCGACGCCACCGTCGGCGCGCGGGGCTTCGGTCTGCATCCAGTAGAGGAACGCCAGCGACATCTCCCTGGCCTCCGCGCGGGCGCGGTCCGCGGTCGCCGGATCGACTCCCAGCAACGGGAGTTCCCAGTAGTCCACCTGCGGCCAGTTCACGCTGGTGACGTCACCGCCGGGGAAGTCGTCGGTCATGTTGGCCCGCGCCAGCACGCGGCGATAGTGCCAGAAGTCATGCCCGGGCTCGGGGTCCATGCCCGTGGGGTCGCGGAGGAAGATCGGCAGCGCGCGCGGTTCCAACGTGATCGGATTGACGTCGGTCCAGGAGAACTGGGGAGCGGGCCAGCGCTCGTCGCGACGGTCGCGCCAGTACTCATACCGTGGTGGCTTGACGATGGTGTGATCCTCGCCGTGGCGGTACTCGACGGCGAAACACCACGTCACGGCCTGCTGGTCCAGGGGATCCGCCTCGGCCGGAGCGTGCATCTCACCGGTCTCCGATCGGGCTTCGGCCCCGATGACGAACGGGACCCGGGCGAGTTCTAGCAGATCCCCCAGTTCGGTCGCATCGACGATGATCGTGCCGCGTAGTTGCACCTCGCGATCCTCATCCCCGCCCCGCACGGTCACAGATGTAACCGCAGGCCCGGTGCGGTCTGCTCGAACGGGCCGGAACCCGCGCAGGATGGACAGCCGCCCGTCTGCGACCGCAGCGGAGACCAGTTCCTCGAAGACCACGGCGGCCACGCGCGGTTCGTGACAGAGCCCGGAGACGAACCCGTCACCGGGATTGAGTTCCGGGTTGTCGCGTGCGGTGGGGTGAAGGGGATAGTTGCGCCGGTAATGGTCACGGATTCGTTCGCGTAGGTCCCGGTAACTGGGCGACGTCATCGGCATCTCGATCCAAGGGTGCTCGTCCGGGGGGACACCCTGGGAGGTCATCTGCCCCCCGAGCCATCTCGACTCCGTGGTGAGGATGACCGTCTGGCCCAGTCGATGGGCGGTCAGGGCTGCTGCGACGCCGCCGAGGCCACCGCCAACCACGATCAGGTCGGCTGTCATGGTTCCGTCGCTCATGAAGGGGTCCTTCCATCAAGCAGTCCGGCCGCCCGCAGACGATAACGTGCGAGGGCCG
The DNA here is from genome assembly GCA_938004115.1 of uncultured Ruaniaceae bacterium. Lineage (GTDB taxonomy): Bacteria > Actinomycetota > Actinomycetes > Actinomycetales > Beutenbergiaceae > CALKWS01. The sequence continues at coordinate 516 of CALKWS010000104.1, read as the reverse complement.
GCGGTAATGCTGGGCCGAGTAGTTCCCCATACGATAGGTGCAACCGATTGCGGAAGTGAGGTTGCGACGTGCAACAGACCGACGGTTCGGTGCAGCAGGCGCTCGTCCCGGAGAGCCGGGGTCCGGTCCGGGTGGTGCTCGTGGGTGCCGGTCACCGGGCGATGCATTACGCCACGTACGCCGAGGCGCACCCGGATCAGATGGTCATCACCGCGGTGGTCGATCCCGATCCGGTGCGCCGGGAACGGGCCGCCCGGGTCCACCGGATCCCGGACCGGCACCAGTACAGCGGCATCGCGGACCTGCCGCCGGGCGGGGAGATCGCCGACGCAGTGATCAACGGCACGCTGGACCATCTGCACGTCGCTACCACGTTGGAGGTGCTCGCCAAGCAGTATGACGTGCTCCTGGAGAAGCCCATCGCCACCAGCGCCGAGGATCTCCTGATGTTGCGTCAGGCCGCGGCCGACTCCGGGCGCACCGTGCAGATCTGCCACGTGCTGCGGCACGCGCCGT
>CALKWS010000103.1 GCA_938004115.1 uncultured Ruaniaceae bacterium | reverse complement strand
GGGCTCAGTGGGACTTGGCGTACTTGCGGCGGAACTGGTCGAACGCCATCAGGCTCAGCCCCGCGCCGAGCAGCCAACTGTCCTTGGCGATGCCGGTGCCGTCGGCGGTGGGACGCAGGCTGCCCTCCTGCCGCAACCCGGGGGCGCGTAGGTACAGGCCCAGCAGCCCGCCGCCGAGGGCGGTCAGACCGATGCCCGCGACCCGGGCCGGTACGCCCGGGGTCAGCAGGGCGGCACCGATCGCGGTCTCGGCGATGCCCAGACCCCGGTTGAACTGCTCGGGCGGTACATCCTTGAGGAAGGGATAGGCGGCGGTCGCGAATCCGTGGGTCTGCTCGGCCGACTCGGCGTCGGCGTTCAACTTCGACCACCCGGAGTTCATGATGAACGCCCCGGTCGCGATGCGTAGGGGCCATGTGGTCAACAACTTGGACTTGCTCATCTCTGCCTCTCCTTCTGGTGGGGACGTGCCTGTCCGAGCCGCTGCGACGTCGTCACTCCCGGCCGAGCACCGCCTGCTGGCTCGGTACCTCATCCTGCCGCAGCACGCCCACCGGGCAACTCATACCGTTCGGGCCGTGGTTGCAGTACCCGCCGGGGTTCTTGTGCAGATACTGCTGGTGGTAGTCCTCGGCGTAGTAGAACGTGCCGGCCTCGGCGGCGGGCCGCAGTTCGGTGGTGATGTCCCGTAAGCCGTGGGCGCGCACCACCTCGTTGAACGCCTCCCGAGAGGCACGCACGAGCGCCTCGTCCGCCTCCTCGGTCCAGTAGATCGCCGACCGGTACTGGGTGCCCACGTCGTTGCCCTGGCGGTAGCCCTGGGTGGGGTCGTGGTTCTCCCAGAACTCCTTCAGGATCAGTTCCAGGTCCAGTCGCTCGGGGTCGTAGACCACCTTCACCGCCTCGGTATGCCCGGTGAGCCCGGTGCACACCTCCTCATAGGTGGGATAGGGCGTGAACCCTCCTTGATAGCCGACGGCGGTGCTGATCACCCCGGGCATCCGCCAGAAGATCCGCTCAGCACCCCAGAAACACCCCATGGCGAGGTAGATGACCTTGCTGCCCTCCGGCCAGGGGCCCAGCAGCGGGCTGCCGAGGACCTCATGGGTGGTGGGTACGGAGAAGCCGGGGGCGTCCCGGCCGGGCAGGGCCTGCTCCGCACTCACCATCTGAGTCGATACGCGTGGTCCAAAGATCATTCTTGCTCCTTCACCGGGGCGATTCCTCCGACGCATCCAGACACACCCTGTGTAACACCCTCAATCCGGGTACTGTTCCCGTGGTGGCGCGTAGCGTGTGCTGAAGCGGAGGGAAGTAGGCACGATGGCGCAAGGATCTGGCAAACGGTTCATCGACCGCATCCGGAACAGGGGCGGCCGCGAGGAGGGGGAGGAATCCTCGCCGCACGTACCCGCACAGCACACACCCGCAACCGGTGGCCCGGTCACCATGTCCAGCGGGATGTCCGGTGAGACGCCTGCGGGCGCGTCGGTCGCGGCCGATCCGGCGGCGGTGCCGCCCGCCGGGGCCGTGGCCGTGGAGGACGCCGCCCCGGCCGAGCAGAGCCTTGCCGATGCCCGGAAGGGGGAGGCCTCCTCCCGGGTGGTGAACGCCGCGGCGTACGTCACGCCGGCGGTACGCGGGGCGGCGGCCTGGGCATGGCGGTTGTCGATCATCGCCATCACCGGTGTGGCGATGGTGTGGGCGTTGATGCAACTCAGCCTGGTGGTGGTGCCGGTGCTGGTGGCCGTGCTGCTGTCGTCGCTGATGACGCCGGTGGTCAACTGGCTGACCGAGCGCGGTGCACCGCGTGCACTGGCCGCGGCTGTGACCATGGTGGTGGCCTTCGGGCTCGTGGCGGTACTGCTCACCCTCGCCGGGCGGGCGCTGGGCAGTGGGATCATGGATCTGGCCGATCAGGCGGTCCAGGGGTTGTACGACTTCATCGACTGGCTCGGCGAGGGCCCGTTGAACATCAGTCAGGACCAGCTCGAGGGCTATCTCGACGATGCGTTGGCGGCCCTGCAGGACAACCTCCAGCAGATCGTCACCGGGGCGATCACCGTGGGCACCACGGTGGGGCAGGTGTTCGCCGGGCTGCTGATCGCGCTGTTCTGCCTGTTCTTCTTCCTCCGCGACGGACGGGCGATCTGGACCTGGGTGGTGGGGCTGTTGCCGCAGGCGGCCCGCGCCCAGATCGACGGTTCTGCACTGCGCGGCTGGGTGAGCCTCGGCCAGTACGCACGGATGCAGATCCTGGTGGCCTTCATCGACGGCGTGGGCATCGGTGTGGGCGCCTGGATCCTGGGCGTCCCGCTCGCCCTGCCCCTGGGTGTGCTGGTGTTCATCGGTGCGTTCATCCCGATCGTCGGTGCGGTGCTCACCGGGGCGGTGGCGGTGCTGGTGGCGCTGGTGGACGGCGGGATCTGGACCGCGGTGATCATGCTCGCCATCGTGCTGGGCGTGCAGCAGGTGGAGGGCAACGTGCTGCAACCGTTCCTGATGGGCCGTGCACTACGGTTGCATCCGGTTGCGGTGTTGCTCGCGGTCACCGCCGGTACGGTGCTGGGGGGCATCGTGGGTGCGCTGCTGGCGGTCCCGATCATCGCCTCGGTGAACTCTGCGATGCTGTACCTGCACGGCCATGACAATGCCCCCAAGGAGATCCAGCGAGACTTGGAACGGTCCACTTTGCAGATGCAACGATATTTCCGACAGCGAGGTAAGGTCCGTACGCGTTGATCACCCTGGATGCTATTCAGGCCGCTGCGCGTGACCTGGACGGGGTGGTGCAGCGCACCCCGATGGAGTACTCCGGCGCCCTGAGCGCCTTCGCCGGCGCACCGGTGCACCTGAAGTGCGAGAACCTGCAGACCGGCGGGTCCTTCAAGATCCGCGGCGCCTACACCCGGATGGCCCGGCTCAGCGCCGAGGAGAAGGCCGCGGGGGTGATCGCCGCCTCGGCCGGCAACCACGCCCAGGGGGTGGCCCTGGCCGCCCGGATGCTGGGGATCGAGGCCACCGTGTACATGCCGGTGGACGCGGCCCTGCCGAAAGTGGCGGCCACCGCGGGCTACGGCGCCCGGATCCGCCGTGCCGGGACCTCGGTCGATGAGGCGCTGACCGAGGCCAAGGCGGAAGCCGCCCGCACCGGGAAGGTGATCATCCATCCCTTCGATCACGCCGACATCGTGACCGGTCAGGCCTCCATCGCCCTGGAGATCGCCGAGCAGGTACCCGATGTGCGCACCGTGATCGTGCCCACCGGCGGTGGTGGTCTGCTGGCCGGCGTGGGGCTGGCGTTGCGCGAAGCGCTGGACCGGCCGGTGCAGGTGATCGGCGTGCAGGCCGAGGGGGCGGCGGCCTACCCCGCCTCGCTCGCGGCTGGTGAACCGGTGCCGCTCACCTCGATGCAGACGATGGCCGACGGTATCGCCATCGGCACCCCCGGCCAGGTGCCGCTTCGGATCGTCAGCGAGTCCGGGGCCCGCGTGGAGACGGTCACCGAGGAGGAGATCTCCCGGGCGCTGCTGTTGCTCACCGAGCGGGCGAAACTGGTGGTGGAACCCTCCGGTGCGGCGGGGGTGGCCAGGGTGATGCGCGACCCGGGCACCCTGGAGGGCCCGGTGGTGGCGATCCTGTCCGGCGGCAACATCGACCCGCTGGTGCTGATGCGGGTGCTGCGGCACGGCATGGTGGCCGCCGGACGATACCTTCAGGTGCACGTGCGGGTGCCGGACACCCCGGGCAACCTGGCGGCGCTGCTCGCCCGGCTGGCGGACCTGGACGCGAACGTGGTGGACGTGCGGCACGTGCGCACCGCCGCGGACCTGGCGGTGGACGAGGTGGACATCGCGGTGGAGTGCGAGACCAACGGCGCCGACCACTGCCGGCAGGTGCTGGCGGAACTGCGGTCCGACGGGTACCGGGTGCAGCCGGCCTCACCCTGAGTTCCCCCGCGGACCCGCCGGCCTGCCCCGGGCACGCATCTGGACCGCCTCGAGCCCGCATCTGGGTCCACGCATCTGGGCCGCCCCGGGCCCGCCCGGGACGGCCCGCACATGCAGCGGCCCGCCGGCAGATCACTGCTGCCGGCGGGCCCGCCGTCGTCGTCGGTGCGGCCTAGCCCTTGTAGGGCTTGGCCTCGGTGATCTTCACCGTGATGGTCGCCCCGCTGGGGGCCTCGTAACTGACCGTGTCGCCGACCTTCTTGCCGGAGATGGCCGCGCCCAGGGGCGAACCGGTGGAGTAGACGTCCAGGTCGGTGTCCTCGGCGCCCTCGCGGGACCCGAGCAGGAACGTCATCTCCTCACCGCCGACCTCGGCGGTGACCACCATGCCCAACTCCACCACGCCGTCGTCCGGGGGTGTGTCCCCGACGTGGGCGTTGCGCAGCAGTTCCTCCAACTGGCGGATGCGCGCTTCCTGTTTGGCCTGCTCCTCCCGGGCAGCGTGGTAACCGCCGTTCTCCTTCAGGTCGCCCTCATCACGAGCGGCGTCGATCCGGTCGGCGATTTCGGCGCGTCCCGTCGTGACCAGGTGGTCGTACTCGGCTTTGAGACGGTCGTAACTGTCTCGTGTGAGCCACGTGGTTTCGGACACGTTCCCTCCTCGGCAGGTGTACATCGGGCCCGGTATCAGGCGCAGAGAACCTCGTGGTGCGGAATGAGGTTCGAGACTCACCCGGAGGTCATGCGGACCGCTCCGGGCGGTGCAAGTGACTCAGTCTATCAATTCTGGACGTGAATCGCTGGTGTCTTGCAGATAAGTGGCGCGCTACGGCACCAACTCGCACGAACGGATCTGGGCGGTCACCGGAGCGGCGCTGGTGGCGATGGTCTCACTGAGGCGCACGGTGGTGGCCTCGAACGGGCCCACCCGCACGTCCACCAGACCGGCCTGGCCGAAGTTGCGGTCCAGCGCCTCCAACGTGCAATCGGCCTGGTGGCCGGGGGGCATGGAGATATCGAACACCACCTCCACCGATGCCTCGTCCGGCGCCACCACGAAACTGACCTCCTGGGCCTGCACCGTGGGCCCCAGGAGGTGATGGACGATCACCCACACCAGGAACGCGCTGCCGAGCACCGCCAGCACCCCGGCGAGCAGCCACATCGCCCGCCGGGACCGGCGCGGGTCCCGGGTGCGTCCATAGCGTTCGGCGAGCCGGTCAGCAGCCGCAGAGGAGGCCGCGGGCGCGCCGGGGGAGTGGTCCGCGACGGGGCTCGAGGAACCCGATGCACCTTGCACTACTGACTTCCTTACACTGGTCGGGGCACGAAGTGTTGCCGTGCCCGTCTAGTTTCGCACTTCCCCACCATCTCACCTAGCCAGGAGGTTGGTCCGTGGCGAGCCAGGACCTGCGGCTGATGGCCGTTCACGCTCATCCCGACGATGAGTCCAGCAAAGGGGCCGCCACCATGGCCCGGTACGCCGCCGAAGGGGTGCAGGTGCTCGTGGTGACGTGCACCGGCGGCGAGCGGGGATCGATCCTCAACCCGCGCCTGGAGAACGACGAGACCATCCTGGCCGACCTGCCGGCGGCCCGGCGCCGGGAGATGGCCGCCGCCGCGGAGATCCTCGGGGTGCAGCAGCGCTGGTTGGGCTTCGTCGACTCCGGGTTGCCCGAGGGCGACCCCCCGCCGGACCTGCCGGAGGACTCCTTCGCGCGGGTGCCGCTGGAGGAGGCCACCGAGGCGCTGGTGCGGGTGGTGCGCGAGTTCCGTCCGCACGTGATGACCACCTACAACGAGACCGGCGGCTACCCGCACCCGGACCACATCATGTGTCACAAGATCTCCGTCGCCGCCTACGAGGCCGCCGGTGACGCCGAGGCGTTCCCCGGCACGGGCGAGCCGTGGGAGGTCTCCAAGCTGTACTACGACGTGGGCTTTTCCCCCGAACGGATCCGGGTGATCCATCGCGCCCTGCAGGAGCGGGGCTTGGAGTCCCCCTTCGAGGAGTGGCTGGAGCGCCGGGGGGACCGGCCCGAACGCACGGTGACCACCCGGATCCAGTGCGCCGAGTACTTCGGCCACCGGGACCGGGCGCTGCTCGCCCATGCTTCGCAGATCGATCCGGACGGCTTCTTCTTCGCCGTGCCCCGCGAGATCGAACGCGAGGTGTGGCCCTTCGAGCAGTTCGAACTGGCCCAGTCCCGGGTGGAGACCCAGATCCCTGAGGACGACCTGTTCGCCGGGGTACGGCCATGACCGTGGTGGAGGTCGCACGCGCGGTGGTGCTCGCCGCCGCCGAGCAGCCTCCCCAGGAGCCGGACCCGGAGTTGGTGGCACCCGGGTTCGGGGCCTTCCTGCCGGTGTTCGGCCTGATGGTGGTATTGGGCTTCCTCGCCTGGTCCATGACCCGCCAGGTCCGGCGCGCCGAGGCCCGCCACCGCAGGCGCGAGGAGGCCGAACGCGCCGCTGCGGCCGAACGCGCCGCCGCAGAGGCCCAGACGCAGGGACGGCCCGACGGCGCGGGTTCCGATGCCGAAGGCGGGCGCGGGCAGGGCGGGCCGGCCGCGGGTGAGCCCGCGGAAGCGGTGCGAGACGCTGAGGAGCACGACGCCGTGGAGGGCACCGCCGCAGAAGCGAGGGACGACCCCGCGGACGGTGACCCCGCGGGGGCACCGGACAATGAATCGCCCGATGACCGCCACCGGATGGAGCAACCATGACCGCCACGCTGCCGGTTGCCGTGGTGCAACTACAGGCCGATGCCGACGCGCACGCCAACGCCGGGGCCGCGCGGGCGGCGATCGTCGGCGCCGACCCGGCCGAGTTCGTGCTGCTGCCCGAGTACACCAGCGGCTGGGCGAAGCGACTCGGTCCCGAGCTGGCCCAGTCGCCCCAGAGCGAGTTCCACACCGCGGTCCGCAGCGCCGCCGCCGAGGCCGGCCGCACGGTGGTGCTGGGCACCATGGAACCCGACGACGACGCGGCGCCCCGGTGCGTCAACGTCGCCCGGGCCGTGGGTCCCCACGGGCAGGACCTGGGCAGTTACCGCAAGGTGCACCTGTTCGACGCCTACGGCATCAGCGAGTCGGACACCTTGGTCGCCGGCCCGGCGGGTGCCGAGCACGCGCTGGTTCTCGACGTCGGCCCGCTGCGGGTGGGCGTGGCGACCTGTTACGACCTGCGCTTCCCGGAGATCTTCCGGGTGCTGGCCGACGCCGGAGCGAATGTGTTCGCGGTCGGTGCGGCCTGGGCAGCCGGGGAGGGCAAGGCGGACCTGCTGCTCACCCTGGCCCGGGCGCGGGCGATCGAGAACACCAGTTACATGCTGATCTCCTCCCAGCCGGGCCCAGGACGCAGCGGGCACAGCGCGATCATCGATCCCACCGGCGTGGTGCTCGCACAGGCGGACGACCGGGAACAGCGCACACTGCACGCCGAGTTGGACCCCGAGGTGATCCGCGCCGCCCGGGCGCGGGTGCCCAGTCTGAGGCACCGGCGCTACCGGGTCGTGCCCGCCTGAATCGGGACCGCCGGGCAGGGCGGGCATCGGTCGGCGGGCCCGGCCGGGTTCAGCGCAGGGCGAGGATCGCCAGCAGCACCGCGGCCGCGTGGCAGACGTAGCCGATCACCGTGCCCACGTGGAAGATCTCGTGGTACCCGAAGTAGCGCGGGCTGGGATCGGGCCAGCGGAATCCGTAGGCCAGCGCCCCCAGGGTGTAGCCGAGGCCGCCGGCGATGACCAACCACACCACGGCCGGGCCCCCGGCGGCGTGGAATGAGGGAAGGAACCACACCGCCACCCACCCCAGGGCCACGTACACCGGCACATAGAACCATCGCGGCGCGTGCAGCCAGAACACCCGCGCGCCGATACCGGCGAGCGCACCGGCCCAGACCACGGCCAGCAGGATCGCAGCGGTACGGGCCGGTAACAACGTGACCGCGAGCGGAGTGTACGTGCCGGCGATCACCAGGAAGATGTTCGCGTGGTCCAGGCGGCGCAACGTGGCCATCGGGCCGGGCGCCCAGGTGCCGCGGTGATAGATCGCACTGACCGTGAACAGCAGCACGGTGGTGAACGCGAACACGGCCACGGCGATCCGCGCCGCAGCCGTGGGCGCCGCGACCACCAGCACGGCCCCCAGCGCCGCGGCCAGCGGGGCCATCACGGTGTGGATCCACCCGCGAGCGAGCGGTTTCGCGGGTGCGAGCAGGTCGGCTGCGTCGTCACTGGATTGCGGTGCGGTCACGAGGTTCCGTTCCGTGGGGAGGATCAGGGTAGTCAGCGCACGGCTACCGAAGCGCAGCACCACTAACCTACGACATCGTAAGTTACGCCGTCGTAGGCTTCAATGGACGCGCCACCGAGTACCGTGTGCCTAGCGCGCGCCGCCGCCGGTGTGCGTCGCGCTCCGCGTCCCCGCCGTGACGACCATCCAGTCCCCGAGAGGAGAGCCCGCCGCCCATGCGCCCTCCGGCACTGCTGTACGGACTGTATGAAAGACGCCTGAGCCGAGCACTGGAGGGCGCCCAGGTCCCCAAACACGTGGGGGTCATGCTGGACGGCAACCGGCGCTGGGCCCGCGCGGTGGGGCTGGACGCCGCCCACGGGCACCGCGCCGGCGCGCAACGCATCCACGACCTGCTGACGTGGTGCGAGGAAGCCGGTGTGGAGGTCGTCACCATGTGGATGCTGTCCACCGACAACCTGCGGCGTGAGCCCCAGGAGGTCAGCGACCTGCTGCACATCATCACCGGCGCGGTGGAAGAACTCGCCCGGACCCGCCGGTGGCGTCTGCGCGTGGTGGGGGAACTGGGGCTGTTGCCCACCGAGGTGGCCGACCGGCTGAAGGCCAACGAGTCGGCTACCGCAGGCGTGGAGGGCATGCACGTGAACGTCGCAGTGGGTTACGGCGGCCGGCACGAGATCGCCAACGCGGTGCGTTCCCTGCTGAAGGAGCAGGTGGCCGCCGGCCGCACGGTGGAGCAGATCTCGGACTCCCTGACCGAGCACGACATCGCCGAGCACCTGTACACCAAGGGCCAGCCGGACCCGGACCTGGTGATCCGCACCTCCGGGGAGCAACGCCTGGGCGGGTTCCTGCTCTGGCAGAGCGCCCACAGCGAGTTCTACTTCTGTGAGGCGTTCTGGCCGGACTTCCGCCGGATCGACTTCCTGCGGGCCCTGCGGGCCTACGCCAGCCGCGAGCGGCGGATGGGGCGCTGATGTGGCCGGATCCTCACGGCAGCGTGAACAGTTGGCGTCGTCCGAGGTTTTTCGGCGCGCCACCCTCGATGTGATACCCGTCACGTCGTACCGTGAGGGCAGTGGGAGGCAGACCCGCCGACCACCGGAAGGCCAGCACATGACGTCCACGCTCATGTGGGAACGGGGCCTTCGGCCCCGCCAGGCCGGCCGCCCTCAACCCACACCCACCAACCCCACGGGGATGGTGCGGTAGGTCCAGTTAAGGAGCTACCCGTGAGCCGTGACACCCTCGCGTTCGATGTCCGTCCCGACCACACGCCGGAGGGGGAAGCGGCTCCTTTACCGGTGGTGACGCCGCCCGCCCAACTGGCCGGCGGCGCCGTCCTCACCTATGTGCTGGACACCTCGGTGCTGCTGTCCGACCCGTGGGCGATCCAACGATTCGCCGAACATCACGTGGTGTTGCCGGTGGTGGTGGTGACCGAACTGGAAGCCAAGCGACACCACCC
>CALKWS010000102.1 GCA_938004115.1 uncultured Ruaniaceae bacterium | reverse complement strand
GTCGTCCCGCCGTCGGGAACTCAGCCGGCAGCCCGCCGTCGGGAACTCAGCCGGCGGCCCGCCGTCGAGCCGCCCGGCGCACCCACTTCTCCACCTCCACTAGCACCAGCACCGGCACGCCGAGCACCGCACACCAGGCCCACTCCTCGGCGGACAACGACTCCAGCCCCATCAACCCGGCTGACACCGGCCATTCCACCGCCACCCAGAACAGCGCCAGCGCGAATAACGAGGAAGCGAGCAGCAGTTTGTTGCTGAACGGGTCGGAGAAGACCGACTTGTGCTCGAACCTGGTGGTCTGCACGAAGAGGAAGTTCATCATGATGAACAGCGCCAGCGCCAGCGTGCGGGCATGGGCCTCACTGGACCCCGAATCCAGCGCCCACAGGAACATCGCCACTGCGGCGATCGCCATCCACACGCCGGTCAGCACGGTGCGCCACCACAGCACCCGGGACAGCACGCCCTCGTCCGCCGAGCGCGGCGGGCGGTTGAGTTCATCGCCTTCCCCGGGTTCGAAGGCCAGGGCGATGTCCTGCACGCCGTTGGTCACCACGTTCATGAACAGCATCTGGATCGGCAAGAAGATCAGCGGCATATCCGCATACACACTCACCGATACCGCCAGCAACGACGCCAGCCCGTTGGCCACCAGGAAGTGCGTGGCCTTGCGGATCGCGTTGAACGTGATCCGGCCCTGTTCCACGGCGTCCACCACGGTGACGAAGTTGTCATCGGTGAGCACCATGTCGGCCGCTTCGCGGGCCACATCGGTGCCCGCATCGCCCATCGCCACCCCCAGGGAGGCGGCCTTGAGCGCCGGGGCGTCGTTCACGCCGTCGCCCGTCACCGCCACGATCTGCCCGTGGTCCTGCAGCACCTCCACGATGCGCATCTTGTCCTGCGGGGACACCCGGGCGGCCACGCCGACCTGACGTAACCGCTGGTACAGCGCGGCATCGTCCAAGGAGAGGATCTCCGAGCCGGTCAGCGGTTCGGCGTCGGTGGGCAGGCCCAATTGTTCGGCGATCGCCAGCGCCGTGGGCGGTTGGTCCCCGGTGATCATCAGCACGGCGATCCCGGCGTTGTGGCAGGCGGCGATCGCCTCGGCCACCCCAGGCCGGGGCGGATCGGCCATACCTTGCAGGCCCGCCAGGGTAAGGCCCGACGGCGCGGGGATGGTGTGCGGGATCGGCTCACCGTCATCCAGCACGCGGTAGGCGGTGGCGAGCACCCGCAAGCCTCGGCTGGCCAGGTGGTCGTTGGCCTCGCGCACCTGCTGGGCGTCCACCGGGACCGGGCCGTCGTCGGTGGCCATATGGGTGGAGGCCGGCAGCAGCGCGTCCGGGGAACCTTTGACGAACAGCACGTGCCGGCCGTCCACCCGACGGATCGTCTGGGACATGCGCGCCTCGGACTCATAGGGCGCGTGCGACAGTGGCGGACTGCGGAACTCCGTCATCGTCACCGCGCCGGTGGCAAGCGCCACCCGGGCCATCGCGGTGTCCACCGCATCACCGTTGAGCTCGGTGGGATCGTCCCGATCGGGGCGGGCCTCGTTGGTCAGCGCGCCGGCGCGCAGCAGCATCCGTTGGGAGGACGTCAGGGGGTGATCGTGGTCGGTCAGGTCCGCCATGCCCGATGCGGTCCACCCGGCTTGGACGGTCATCTGGTTCATGGTGAGCGTGCCGGTCTTGTCCGACCCGATCACCGTGGTGGACCCGAGCGTCTCGACCGCGGGCAGGGAGCGCACCAGGGCGTTGCGTTTGGCCATCCGGGTTACGCCCACGCTCATCGCCACGGTCAACACGATCGGCAGCGACTCGGGGATGGAGGCTACGGCCAGGGCCACCACGGTCATGAACATCTGGCTGGGTGGGTTGCCCAACGCGATCCCGGAGGCGAACAGGATCGCCGAGACCACCACGATCACGATGCCGATCTTGCGTTCCAGGGAGTTGGTGAGTTCCTGCAGCGGTGTCTTGCCCGGTGGGCCCTTGACCAGTTCACTGATCGCGCCGAGTTCGGTGTCGGTGCCGGTGGTCACCACCAGCGCGCGGGCCCGGCCGGCGCGCACCAAGGTGCCGGAGAAGGCCATGTTCAGACGGTCGCCGAGCGGGGCCTCCGGGTCCACCGGACCGGTGTGTTTGGTGACCGCCTCCGATTCCCCGGTGAGCATGGACTCATCGATCAAGAGGTTCTTGGCCTGCAACAGCCGCACGTCGGCGGGGACACGGTCGCCGCTTTCCAGCAACACCACGTCCCCGGGCACCAGATCGGCGGCCGGAAAGCGTTCGTGGGCCGTTCCGTCGCGTAGCACGGTGGATGTGGGTGCGGAGAGTTTGGCCAGCGCTTGCACGTCCCGGGCGGCCTTGCGTTCTTGCCAGAAGCCCAGTGTGGCGTTGAGCGCGAGGATCAGGGCGATGGCGGCGGCGTCGACGTACTCGGTGAGCAGCAGGGTGATGATGAAGGCGATCAGCAGGATGCCGATCATCGGGCTGACGAACTGCTTGAGCAGCGTGACGATCCATGGTGTGGCGGCGGTGGTCTTGATGGTGTTGGGCCCGAAGCGGGCGAGCCGGTCGGACGCCTCGGCGCTGGACAGCCCGCGCTCATCGGCGTCGAGGCGGGACTGGATGTCCGCCAGGTTCACCGCATGCCACGGGCGGGTGGTGCTGGGGTCGGCGTGCTCGGCGCTGGTGGTCACGAGTCCCTTACCTCGTGGTCTCCTGGGCCCGGCCGGGGGAAGTCGTCGCTGCGGGCTTCGTCAAGGGCGGCCAGTTCGGGCCGCTTGGGGACGCGGTCGACGCCGCTGGAGGTGCGCCGCAGGCGCCTACCCGCCCAGGGCAGGACGTCGCGCCGCAGCCAGGCCACGTTGTCGCGGATCTGTTCCGCCCGCGGCAGGACCTCCGGTCGCAGCGGGAGGTGCCAGTGCTGGTCGTCGGGATCCAGACCCAGCGCCGCCAGCGCGGCCTGGGCGGTGCGCTGGTGGCCCAGGGTGCTCATATGGATGCGGTCCTGGGCCCACATCCGCCGGTGCTGCAGCGCCCGCAGACCCCATACGTCCAGCACGTATGCTCCGTGGCGCCGCGCGATGGCCCAGACATGGGCGTTGAAGATGCCCACCTTCGGGCGGATCGAGCGCAGCAGGGTGCCGGCGTTCCTGGTGTCCATGCCGGTGGCGACCAGCACGTCGGTGCCGCGGGAGCGGGCCTCGGCCACGGCCCGGTCCAGCCGGGCGGCCAGCGCGTCGGGATCCGACCCGGGACGCAACAGGTCGTTGCCGCCGCCGGCGATCGAGACCAGGTCCGGGCCGGCCGTGAGGGCCCGGGGAAGTTGCTCGGTGAGGATCGGCACCAGTAACCGCCCACGGACGGCGAGGTTGGCGTACTGCAGCGGCGCCAGCCCGGCCGCGCGGCGCCGCGTACTGAGGGCCTGGGCCAAGCGGTCCGCCCAGCCGCGGTAATGGCCGGAGGAGTCCGGGCCGTCGCTGAGACCTTCGGTGAAGGAATCGCCGATCGCGACGTAACTGCCCCATCGGGGCACGGCGGGGGCGGCCCGGGTGGCTGCTTCCTCAACTGGTTCCGTCACGTGGCCCATTGTGCCGCCCGAGGTGGATCGGGGCAGGACGGGTAGGTCAGGGCGGGGTAGGGGCGACTGCGGGCAGGGCCCAGTCCACCGGTTCGGCCCCCGTCTGCCGCAGCAGGTCGTTCGCGCGGGAGAACGGCCGGGAGCCGAAAAAGCCCCGGCTCGCAGACAGCGGGCTCGGATGCGGGGAGACGATGCACGGGGTGCGCCCCAGCGCAGGTTGCAAAGACTGGGCATCGCGGCCCCACAGGATCGCCACCAGCGGCTGGTCCCGGGCCACCAGGGCCCGGATCGCCTGATCGGTCACGGCCTCCCAGCCCTTACCGCGGTGGGAGGCCGGCTTGCCCGGCTGCACCGTGAGCGCGCGGTTGAGTAGCAGCACGCCGTGGTCGGCCCAGGCGGAAAGGTCGCCCGTAGCCGGGGGAGGGACGCCGACGTCGTCGACCAGTTCGGTGAAAATGTTCACCAGCGACCGGGGTAATGGCCGCACGTGTGGTTGGACCGAGAACGACAGGCCCATCGGGTGCCCCGGCGTGGGGTAGGGGTCCTGGCCCACGATGAGGACCCGGACGTCGGTCAGCGGACGGGTGAAGGCGCGCAGCACGTCGTCGCCGGCCGGTAGGTAACCGCGGCCAGCGGCGGTCTCGGCGCGAAGGAAGTCGCCCATTGCGCGGATCTGCGGTTCCACGGGAGCCAGCGCCTCGGCCCAGTCCGGGGCGATGATCTGATCCAAGGGTGTGGGAGCGTTCACGCGCACTAGCCTGGCAGAAGCAGCGGCGCCTGTTCGCCCCATAGCACATCGGTCGCATCCGGAGGCGAACCGACCCGCCCCCGAAGTGAATGACACACATGTTGTTTGCCTTTAGGATGAAGCAGCGACACCCACGAAGG
>CALKWS010000101.1 GCA_938004115.1 uncultured Ruaniaceae bacterium | reverse complement strand
ATCTGATGATGGTGCCGCACCGGCGTGGGGGTAGTCACCGGTTTTCTGGGTCCGCACTAACTGCGACCGCCGTCGAGATCAGCCTTGTTCGGCTATCGCGGCGGCTTCGGCCGACTGATGCTGACTTCGGTTGGCGTGGCGCGCAGGCGACCGGTCGGGCGGGATGGACAGCCGCCCGGTGCTTCCTCAGTGCCGCCGGCTGAACGCCTCGCGCACCTCGGTGGGAATGCGGCCACGAGGGGAGATGTCGAACCCGTTCGCCCGCGCCCACGCCCGGATCTGTGCCGCCGACGCCGGCTGGGCGGCGGCCAGGCCCGCCACCCGGGCCTGCGCGCTCGCCTCATCCCGGGCCTCGGCCAGGGCCGCCCCGAAGAACCGGTAGGTCCACTCCTGGGCCAGCGGGCGCGACTCGGCGAAGTGGATCGGCACCTGCGGGAACCGGGCGGCACACTCGCCGAGGGCATCAGCAACGACGGCGGGGCGCACCCGGTCCAGATCGAACACCTTGGCGTAGCGGTCCTCGACGACGACGGCGGCACGCGGCAGGTTGGCCAGGTCGGCGAGGAGGTAACGCATCTTGCCGCTGGTCAGCGTGGACACCAGGTCCGGCAGGCTCTTGCGCTCCACCGCGGCCACGACCCGGCCCCCGGATTCCACCGCGTAGTCCCCGGCGGCCAGCGCCCGGCGGGTGGTGGTGACCTGCTGGTGGGAGAACTTCCAGGCATATCGTTCGTGGCTGTCCACGATGACCTGAATCTCACCGATGCCCGAAGCGCGAGCGGTGGGCAGGCTGGCTGCCGGGCGCGCTTGCTTGGCAGTGCGGGCGGTCTGCCAGAAGATCGCCTCCCGGCCGCCGCGGATGCGGGTGAGCACGAACTGCGAGCGGTTCTCCCGACCCCGGTCCAGCACCAGATCGATCGCGGCCCCCCGCCGCACGCACGAACGCACCGGCACCTGCTCGATGATCTCGGGCTCCTGCGGCCAGCCGACCGCCCGATGGCAGTAGACCTTGCCCGTGCGCGGCCACGTCTCCCGGGCCTTGAGCACGACTGCGCCGGAATCCAGCGGGATGCGCAACAGGTAGGGCAACGTTGTGCCCTCCTCGGGGTTGCGGGCGATGACGAAGTCCTCCGGCATGGCCCCCACCGTAAACGAACGACGGTTTCACGCTGGCTCGTGTGGGCCGCGTGGCCCGCGGGCCCGCGTTGGTTGCGTTGACCCGCGCTGGCCCGTGCCGCCCGATGCTGGCCCGCGCCGCCCGCGATACCGTGACCCGCAGAACCCGACCCCTGCCACGGAGGAATCGATGCCGGCCGATCTGCTACCCCACCTGGACGAGGACTGGCACAAGGCGCTCGCGGTGGTGGCCCACCCCGACGACATGGAGTTCGGCCTCGCCGCCGCGGTGGCCCGGTGGACCCGGCAGGGCAAGCACGTGGTGTACTGCATGGTGACCTCCGGGGAGGCCGGCATCGACGGGATGGAACCGGGGCAGGCCGGGCCGCTGCGCGAGGAGGAACAGCGCGAGGCCTGCCGGATCGTGGGGGTGAGCGACGTCGTCTTCCTCCGCGAGCCCGACGGCATCCTGGAACACAACCTGCACCTGCGCCGCCGGATCGCCCACCAGATCCGCCTGCACCGCCCGGACATCGTCATCACCAACAACTTCCGGGAGAACTGGATGGGCGGCGGACTGAACCAGGCCGACCACATCGCCACCGGCCGGGCCACCCTGGACGCGGTCCGCGACGCCGGCAACCGGTGGGTGTTCACCGACCAGATCAGTGACGGCGGCCTACAGCCCTGGAACGGGGTGCGCCAGGTGTGGCTGCCCGGATCCCCGCAGGAGACCCACGCGGTGGACGTCACCGAGACCCTGGACGACGGCGATGCCTCCTTGCGTGCCCACCGCGCCTACCTGGAGGGGCTGGGGGAGGAGTTCAACTTCCCGGCGATGATCAGGCAGAACGCGCGGGAGACCGGCGCACGCCTGGGGGTGCAGTACGCCGCGGGCGTGGAGGTGCTGGTGCCGTGACCGCCGGAGGTCGGGCTCTCGGGGCCGGGTGGAGGGGTGCAGTCGAGACGGCGTGGGCGCGCAGGATCGCCGGGTGAGCGTCACGCAGTGGTGGATTCTGCTCGGAGCATTCCTCGGCGGGGCGCTGCCCTGGCTAGAGGCGATCGTGGTGATCCCGGTGGCGATCGTGGCCGGCGGGCCGGCGGTGCCGGTACTCCTCGCGGCGATGACCGGGAACCTGCTCACTGTGTGGCTGGCCGCGGTGTTCGGCGCCCGGGTGCGCACCTGGTGGTCCGCCCGGCGCGCGGCCAGGCGGGAGGCCGACGGCGGGGAGCATCCGGAGGTGGCAGAACGTCGCCACCGGCGGGCGGTGCGTGTGGAACGGGTGATGAACCGGTGGGGCATGCCCGGGCTGGCACTGCTGGGCCCGCTCGGCCTGGGCACCCAACTGTCCGCGCTCGCCGCCGTCGCGGTGGGCGTCAGCGCACGGGTGGCGTTCATCTGGGTCGGTGCGGGCACGGTGCTCTGGAGTTTGGTGGCGACCGGGTTGACCGTGGCCGGGGTGTCCGCCTTCGGGATCGGCGCCTGA
>CALKWS010000100.1 GCA_938004115.1 uncultured Ruaniaceae bacterium | reverse complement strand
GCCGACCTGCCCGGCTTCGCCCGCACCAGCGTGCAACGCACCATGGCCACCGGTTCCCTGGCCGATGCCCGGCGGATCGTGGCCGATCTGCGCGAGCAGGTCCGCACCGACGCGCAGGACGAGGAGGCCGGCGATGAACCGGCGGACGGGGAGAACAGCACCGACAACGACGATGACGGGCTGACCGACGACCCCGAGAACGGCACCTTCGACCCGCGGGAGGACGTCGACGACGACACCCTGGACGCCGCCGGTGCCCGGTCGGCGCCCGCCGGCTCCGACGCTGCCGCCGGGGGTGGGTGATGGCGACCGTCGCCCCGCAGCAACTGCGCACCGGCCGGTGGTCGGAGGCCGGTCTGCTGGTGCTCGCCGTGGCCGTGGGTGTGGCCGGGTACTTCCTGGTGGGCCTGAGCATCGAGGGCAGCCCGCCGCCGCACCTGCTCCCGGTCGGTGCCACGCTCGCGGCGATCGGCCTGGTGGGGCACGTGGTGCTGCGCTGGCGCGCCCCGTACGCCGATCCGGTGCTGCTGCCGCTGGTGCTCGGCCTGAACGGCATCGGGCTGGCGATGATCTACCGGATCGACTACGCCATCGGGGAATCGGCCGGTCCGCGGCAGTTGATCTGGACCGCCCTGGGGGCCGGCCTGGCGATCGCGATCCTGGTGGTGCTGCGAGACCACCGGATGCTGCGGCGGTTCACCTACACCTCGCTGGTGGTCAGCCTGGTGCTGCTGCTGCTGCCGATGATCCCGGGCCTGGGCCAGGAGATCAACGGGGCCCAGCTGTGGATCCGGATCGGCGGGTTCTCCTTCCAACCGGCCGAGATCGCCAAGATCACCCTGGCGGTGTTCTTCGCCGGCTACCTGGTGGCCAACCGGGACGTGCTCACCCTGGCCGGCCCGAAGATCCTGGGCCTGCAGTTGCCGCGGGTGCGGGACATGGGCCCGATCCTGCTGGCGTGGCTGGCCAGCGTGGCGGTGCTGGTGTTCCAACGGGACCTGGGCACCTCGTTGCTGTTCTTCGGGCTGTTCGTGGCGATGCTGTACGTGGCCACCGACCGGTTCAGCTGGATCGTGCTCGGCCTGGGGATGTTCGCCGTCGGGGTGGTGGTCGCGGTGAACACCTTCGGGCACGTGGCCGCCCGGTTCGACGTCTGGCTGAACGCACTGGAACCGGAGGTGTACAACCGCCACCCGGGCGGCTCGGGCCAACTGGTCCAGGGGCTGTTCGGGCTTGCCTCCGGCGGGTTGATGGGTACCGGGTGGGGTGAGGGGTACCCGAACCTGGTGCCCTACTCCAACTCCGACTTCATCATCGCCAGCCTGGGGGAGGAACTGGGCCTGACCGGGCTGCTCGGGATCCTGGTGACCTACCTGGTGATCGTCCAGCGGGCGTTGCGCACCTCGATCGGGGTGCGCGACGGGTTCGGCAAACTACTGGCCTCCGGGTTGGGCTTCGGCATCGCGTTCCAGTGCTTCGTGGTGGTGGGCGGGGTGACCCGGCTGATCCCGCTGACCGGGCTGACGATGCCGTTCCTGGCCGCCGGCGGTTCGGCGATGATTGCCAACTGGATCGTGCTGGGCCTGCTGCTGCGGATCTCCGACGCCGCCCGCCGTCCGGCGCCGGTGGACCAGTCGGTCTCCGATGACACGGTGCTGGCGGTGATCGGCTCGCCCGGCACCGGAGGCGCGGAGCAACCCGCGGGTCGGTCGCGCCCTGGTGCGGGGCGCCGGGGTTGGCGCGGGCAGGCCGGACCCGCCGGCCGCCCGGATGGCGGGGACGGCGATGATCGGCCCACCGAGGTGGTGCGGCCATGAACACCCCGTTGCGCCGGCTCAGTGTGGTGGTGCTGGTGATGTTCCTGGCGCTGATGGGTTCGGCCACCTGGATCCAGTACGGGCAGGCCGGTGCCCTCAACGACGACCCGCGCAACGTGCGCACCGTCTACCGGGACTACGGGGCCGACCGCGGTCCGATCGTGGTGGCCGGGGAGGAGGTGGCCTACTCCACCGAGGTGGACACCCCCTTCGGGTTCCAGCGGGTGTACACCGACGGGCCGCTGTACGCCCACTCCACCGGCTACTTCTCCATGTACCAGATGACCGGGATCGAACGGGCCGCCACCTCGGTGCTGGCCGGCACGGACGACTCCCTGTTGTGGTCGCGCATCCGGGCGCTGATCACCGGCAGCCAGCAACAGGGCGGGTCGGTGGAACTCACCCTGGACCCGGCGGCCCAGCAGGCCGCCTACGACGCGCTGGGGGACCAACGGGGCGCGGTGGTGGCCCTGGACCCCTCCACCGGCGCCATCCTGGCGATGGTGTCCAAGCCCTCCTTCGACCCCAACGACCTGGCCGTGCACTCCTCCACCGAGGTGAACGAGACCTACAACGCGCTGGTGGCCGATGAGTCCAACCCGTTGATCAACCGGGCCATCGGCGGCGCACTGTACGCCCCGGGGTCCACGTTCAAGCTCATCGATGCGGCGATGCTGCTGGAATCGGGCGACTATGACCCGGACAGCCAGGTGCCCGCGCCGGTAGAGCTGGAACTGCCGCAGACCGATCACGTGATCCGCAACCCCGGCGGGGGGCCGTGCACCAGCGCGGACACGGTCACCCTCACCTACGCCCTGCAGGTGTCCTGCAACACCCCGTTCTCCGCGCTGGCGATGGAGTTCGGGGAGGAGGCGCTGGCCGAGCAGGCCGAGGCGTTCGGGTTCGGAGCGCAACTGTCCATCCCGCTGGAGGTCACCCCGTCGGTGTTCCCCACCGGGATGAACGACGCGCAGGTGGCGATGAGCGCCATCGGGCAGTACGACGTACGCGTCAGCCCGTTGCAGATGGCGATGGTCTCCGCTGCGATCGCCAACGACGGAGTGCTGATGGAGCCCTACCTGATCAGCACCGAACGGGGACCGAACCTGCAGGTCACCTCTACCACCGAGCCCACCGAGATGGGCGAGCCGATGTCCGCCTCCACGGCCGCGCAACTACGGCAGATGATGGTCGCCGTCGTGGAGAACGGCACCGGTACGGCCGGTCAGATCCCCGGGGTGAGCGTGGCCGGTAAGACGGGCACCGCCGAATCCGGCACCGACGCGCCCCAGCACGCCTGGTTCACCGCCTTCGCCCCGGCGGAGGATCCGCAGGTGGCGGTCGCGGTGGTGGTCGAGCACGGCGGGGCCCAGGGCGATGAGGCCACCGGCGGGCGGACCGCCGCCCCGATCGCCGCCGCGGTGATGGAGGCGGTGATGGACCGGTGATCCCGGTGGTCGGGCTGCAGCTCGGGGAGCGGTACTTCCTGCGCGAACGCATCGCGATCGGCGGGATGGGTGAGGTATGGATCGCCTGGGACGACCACCTGCACCGCAATGTGGTGGCCAAGGTGCTCCGCGCGGAGTACGTGGGGGAACGGCCGTTCCTGGACCGGCTGCGCACCGAGGCGCGCAACACCGCCGGCATCAGCCACCAGAACGTGGCGGCGATGTACGACTACGGGGAGGCGGACGGTTCTGGCTACCTAATCATGGAGTACGTGCCGGGGGAGCCGCTGTCGGACCTGCTCGCCCGGGAGCGCACCCTGGACGCCACCCAGGTGCTGCCGATCCTGGCCCAGGCGGCCCGCGGGTTGCACGCCGCGCACCGCGGCGGGGTGGTGCACCGCGACATCAAGCCGGCGAACCTGCTGCTCACACCCGACGGGTACGTGAAGATCACCGACTTCGGCATCTCCCTGGGCGTGAACCAGGAGCCGATGACCGCGGCCGGGATGGTGATGGGCACCGCCCAGTACCTGCCCCCGGAGCAGGCGATGGGCCGGGCGGCCACCGCGGCGGGGGACATCTACGCACTGGGCGTGGTCGCCTACGAGGCACTGGTGGGGCGCCGGCCCTATACCGGTAAGACGCAGGTGGACATCGCCTTCGCGCACGTCAACCAGCCGCTGCCGCCGCTGCCGGCGCACATCGACGCCCGGGTGCGGGCGGTGGTGGAGCAGATGCTGGCCAAGGACCCCGAGCAACGTCCCCGCAGCGCCGCGTCCCTGGCCCGGGCCCTGGAGGAACTCGCCCGGGACCTGCACGTCGCGGTCGAACCGGTGGACACCCCGCCGCACGGGGCACCGGCCGTC
>CALKWS010000099.1 GCA_938004115.1 uncultured Ruaniaceae bacterium | reverse complement strand
TGTCTGACGCCGCGCGAGCGGAAGGCGCACGCTAGGTAGGGCGGTAGCGCGCCGAGAGAACGAACGCGGCAGGCGCAGGCGAGGATGCCCGTGCTCAGCGTGAGCCGTCCTCGTCCTCCTCATCGGCATGATCGGGACCGGAGGTTCGCCGGCTCGGGTGGTCACCGTCGGCTGCGGATTCTGCCTGACCGGTGCCCCGCTGCCCACGTTCGTCCGGGGAGTCGTCAGTGCCCTCGGGGTGCTCGTCGGCGTCCTCGGCGCCAGTGACCTCCTGCTGGTTGAAGTCCGGCACCACGAACTCCTCGGGCACGTACAGCGGTTCGTCGTCGGCGGTGTCCGCCGGGCTGGGAGCGCTCGGCGTCGACCCCGCCCCCGCCGCGGGCGGAGTGGCCGGGCGGCGGGTCTGCGCCTCGCGGGCGTCGCGTTCCTTCTGGGCGCGCCGACGTTCCCGCTCCAGGCGGAACAGGAAGTCCGGGTCGTCGTCAGGGGCGACCGGACCCCTGGACCGGGCGGGGCGGCCCGTGGCGCCGTCCTCGAGTTTGCGGCGCGTGATCCCCGAGGCGATCAACCACGTCAAGGCACCGGCGAAGGGCAGCACGATGATGATCGTCACCCAGAACCAGTGCGGCAGACCCAGCCGGATCCGGCTGTCATCGGTGCGTACGCAGTCGATGACGGCGTAGGTCATCATCCCGATGGTCAGGAGGGCAAGGAGCACGTAACGCATTTAAAAAGCCTACGCTGGGAATCATGGCGTTGCTTACCTATACCTTGTTGCGGCTCGGGCTCGTTGTGGCCGCCGGTGTGGTGCTGTATCTCCTGGGGGTGCAGAGCTGGTTGCTGGTGGTACTCGCGGTGCTGATGGGCGCCGGCCTGTCCTACGTTCTGCTGGACAATCAGCGCCAGGCCGCGGCACGCACGCTGGAGCGCCGGATGGGCGGCAAACCCACGCGGGTGGAGCGTTCGGTGGAACGGTACGCCGAGGAGGAGGACGCCGAGTTGGAGGTTCTGGAGCAACCCGGGAGCGCCGACGGCAACGGCACCGCCGACGCCGAGGACGCCCGTCCCGGCCGGGAGGACGACCGAGCCGCCAGCCCGTGAGGTGTGCGCAGGATCACCCCGCGGGACCCGGTCAGCCGAGGATGAGGACCACCGCGAGGAGCACGCCCACACCCAGCACGAGGAAGCCGGTGTCGCGCAGCACCACGATCAGGGAGTTCCCCTGGGCGCCGGCCACCACGCGGCGGGCGAGCATGGCGCCGGGCAACGCGAGCATGAGGATGATCAGCGCCCATGGCTGCCAGAAGGCCGTCAGCGCCGCGCATCCCAGCCCGGTGAGCACCATCGCGGCGTAGGCCCAGCGCGCCCGGGTCTCACCGAGTCGCACCGCCAGGGTGCGTTTACCCGCCGGGCCATCGGTGTGGATGTCGCGGATGTTGTTGGCCATCAGGATGGCGCAGCTGAGGAGCCCGACGGCGAACGCGCCCAGGACCGCGGGCGGGTTGATGGTGCCCGTCTGGGTGTACGTGGTGCCCAGCGTGGCCACCAGGCCGAAGAACACCAGCACCGCCACCTCCCCCCACCCGGCGTATCCGTACGGGGATGAACCACCGGTGTAGAACCAGGCGGCCACGATGCTCACCGCGCCGACCCCGATGAGCCACCACGCCTGGGCCAGGACGCACAGCACCAGCCCCAACACCGCGGCGACGGCGAACGAGGCGAACGCCGCACGCTTGACCGCCGCCGGAGCCACGGCGCCCGTGGCGGTCAACCGCGTGGGTCCCACCCGCTCGTCGTCGGTGCCGCGGATGCCGTCGGAGTAGTCGTTGGCGAAGTTCACCCCCACCTGCAGGGCGAGGGCCACTCCGCCCGCCAGCAGCGCCCTGGGCAGGGAGGCGGCTTCCGCCCATGCGGCTGCGCCGGTCCCGACCAGCACCGGCGCGATGGCGGCGGGCAGGGTCCGCAGCCTGGCGCCCTCGATCCACGCTCCGACAGTGGCCATCGGCCTCCGTTCCGGCACCGGGCCAGACGCCCACCGTGCCCTCGCACCGGTCACCGCGCCGGTCCGCCCAGCGCTACGCACCGCCGAAGAGAATACCCCCGCGCGGCACCTCCGCGCCCGCCCCGGTGCCGCGCCACAAGCAACGACCCGGGACGCAGGCTGATGAGCGCGCCGCGTCGCTTCTGATCACTCCCGGTGACGTTGCCCGGCTCCCGTGGCCAGTGCCTCAGTGGCTTGGCGCGCCACCGCGATCCGATCGATCTTCCCCGGGCCCCGCAACGGGAACTGGGCCACCGTCACCAGTGCGCGGGGCACGTGGGGACCGGCGCCCAATTCGGCTCGTGCCCGTGTGCGCACCTGTGCGAGATCTGGTGCTCCCCGGCCCTCCGGGCGGATCACCGCGGTCAGCACCTGACCCCATTCGGCGTCGGGCACCCCGACCACCACCACCTCGGCGACGCCGGGTAGACCACCCAGGGCGCGCTCCACCAGTGCCGGGTGCACATTGGCTCCTCCGGTGATGATCACGTCGTCGATCCGGCCGAGCACCTGCAACCGCTCACCGGCCCACCGGCCGGCGTCGGAGGTACGGAACCAGCGCTCGCCGTCGAGCATCACGAATGGGTCCTCGTGGTCATCCGCTGTGGCCTCCTGCCCGCGCCCGGGCTCGCTCAGGTAGCCGGTCGCGAGCATCGGACCGGCCAGGTGGATCCGCCCGTCGATGATGCGCACCCGCGCACCCGGGAGCGGTACGCCGTCGTACACGCAGCCACCGCTGGTCTCGGTCATGCCGTAGGTGGTGACCACCCTGATGCCGGCCCGTTCGGCCTCCTGCCGAACGTTCGGCGCCAGGCCTGCACCGCCGATCAGCACCGCGGCGCAGGTGGCGACGGCGGCGGTCGTCGCGGGGTCTGCCCGCAGCACCCGGTGCAACTGGGTCGGCACCAGCGAGAGGTACCGCGGGGCGTCGGAGCGCATCGACCCGATCGCCTCGGCCAGGGCCGCCGGATCGAATCGGCCGGGCATCACCACCGGTTCGTAGCCGGCCAGGATCGAGCGGACCAGGACCTGGATCCCGGCGATGTGCACCGGCGGGAGGGCCAGCAGCCACGGCCCGGGCCCGGAGAGTCGCTCGTGGGTCGCGCCGGCCGAGTGGCGTAACGCGGCACCGCTGAGCGCCACCGCACGGCCGGTGCCCGTGGTACTGCCGGATGTGCGCACCACCACCGCGGTACCAGCCGGGGCCCGCACCCCGGGGGCGCCTGGCCGGTGGTCCAACCGCACCGGGTCACCACCGTCCAGGGCTGCCCGCAGCCGGGGTAGCAACTCGGTGGCCGCGGGCGAGATCGTCATAGGTCGCAAGCGTAGTTCGCCTACAGTGGCCGGGTGATGATGAGAAAGCGGGTGCGCCGTGCGGCAGGGCTGTTCTTCCTGACGGCGGTCGCGTTGGCGGGATGCACCTCCCCGCAGGCCCCCGAACCGGAGGTGGTCACCGAGACCCCGGAGGTCAGCGCGGACAAGGACCATGCCCCGGAGCCGGCGGTCGAGGAAGTCTGGCCGCTCACCGGGGTGCCCGGGGACCTCGAAGACCGGCCGGTGATGTCGGTAAAGATCGAGAACTCCGTCGCGGCCCGGCCGCAGACCGGCCTGCACAGCGCCGACATCGTCTACGAGCAGATGATCGAGGGAGGCCAGACCCGGTTCCTGGCGCTGTTCCACTCCGAGGTCCCGGACGTGGTCGGTCCGATCCGGTCGTTGCGCCCCATGGACGTGCCCCTGGCCACCCCCTACGGCGGCCAGCTCATCTTCTCCGGCGCCCAGCGCGCGTTCCTGGGCGCGGCGCACTCCTCGTCGCTGCAGGTGCTGACCCATGATGCCGGGAACGCCGGCTTCTACCGGTCCCCGGACCGGCGCGCCCCGCACAACGTCTACGGCAACACCGCCGACTTCCTCGCCCAGGCCGAGCAGACGGCCGAGTTGGACCCGGTGTTCACCTTCGCCCCGGAGGGGGAGGATCCCACCGCGGTGACCGACGGCACCAGCGCGTCGGCGATCCAGATCAGTTTCCCGGACACCTCCCCCGGGTGGACGTGGGAGGACGAGGCCTGGCACCGCACCGAGGCCGGGGAACCGGCCATGACCACCGATGAGGGGCAACCGACGGCCGCGAACGTGCTGGTCCTGCGCGTCCAGGTGCAGACCACCGAGTACACCGACCCCTCCGGGTCACCGGTACCGGAGACCGTGGTGGTCGGGTCCGGTGAGGTGATCGTCGCCAGCGGCGGGCACACGATCACCGGCACCTGGACCAAGGAGGACGAGGACGCCCTGCTGCAGGTGCACACCGAGGACGGCGAGGAGATCGCCCTGGCACCGGGCAATACCTGGATCGAACTGCTCCCGGTCTCCGGCTCCTCGGTGAGCGTGAACTAGGCCCGCGCGCGCAGCCAGCGCGCTCGCGCCAGCCCCGCGCTTGTTGCCGGCCCCGCGCGTGCATCCCGCGCGGCTGTGACCGGGGACGCCCCGTGGCTGCGCCCCGGAATGCCCCGCCTCCGACCGGGGACGTACCTCGGCTCGGCCG
>CALKWS010000098.1 GCA_938004115.1 uncultured Ruaniaceae bacterium | reverse complement strand
GGGTCCGGAGGGCTCAGCGCCGGCGCCGCCGCCGTCCCACCACCACCACCGACCCGGCGGGCAGCACCTTGTCCGGGTCGAGCCGCTTGGGCACCGCGTTGAGGAACACGTTGAACACCGGCGGGCGGCGCTGGGCCAGTTCCAGCCGGCCGCCGTCGGCGGCGATCAGGTCGCGCGCCAGGCTCAGGCCCAGACCTGAACCGCTGCCGCTGGTGACGTGCCGTTCGAAGATCCGGGGAGCCAGGTCATCGCTGACCCCGGGACCCTCGTCGGTCACTTCGATCACCACACCGGCGTCCACCCCGGACTTCGTGGCCCGCGCCCGCACCGAGGTGGTGCCCTCGCCGTACTTCAGGGAGTTCTCCAGCAACGTGGACAGCACCTGCGCGATCGCCCCGGGGGTGACCAGCACGGCGATGTCGTCGGCGCCCTCGAAGGTCAGGTCCCGGCCCACCCGGCGGAAACTTCCCTCCCACTCGTCCTGCTGCTGGCGGAACACCTCCTCCAGCCGCAACGGCTCGGTGGTGCCGGCGTCGCGGCTACGGGAGACCGCCAGCAGGTCATCGACCACGCCCACCAGGCGTTCCAACTGCTCCAGGGAGATCCGTGCCTCCTCGCGCACCGCCTCGTCGTCGGAGAGCAACTGGATCTCCTCCAGCCGCATGGACAGGGCGGTCAGCGGGGTGCGCAACTGGTGCGAGGCGTTCGCGGCGAACTGGCGCTCGGCAGCCATCCGGGAGGCCAGCCGGTCCCCGGCGCGGCTGAGCTCGGCGGCCACCAGGTCGATCTCCTCCACCCCGGACGGTTCCATCTGCGGGCGGGTCTGGCCCGAGCCGACCTGTTCGGCGCTGGCCGCCAGGAACACCAGCGGCGCGGCCAGCCGTCTGGCCTGCCAGGAGGCGAGCATCGCGGCCACGCCGAAGGCGATCAGCGATGCGAGCACCACCAGGATCACCACCTGGGCGCCGCGCCAGAACAGCACCGAGGACGGGATATCCAGGCGCACGGTGGCACCGGAGGCAGTGTTCTGGTTCCGGTAGGCGGTGGGCCCATCGATCGGTTCGCCCGCCTCCACCACCGCACCGGAGGGTGAGATCACCTGCACGTGCACCGGCACATCCTCGTCGCCGACCCATCGCTCCAGCATCGCCTCATCGACGTCGGAGCCGATGGCCAGGCGGGACTCCACCGCCCGGCTGACCGATTCGGTGCGCAACTGCAGGTTCGCCAACGTGGACTCGTTGACCATGAGTGCACCGAAGATCGCCATCGGCACCCCGAGGAGGAGCACCGCGACGGTGACGGCCGTGATGGTGGCGATCAGAACACGGCGCCGCAGGGGTCAGTCCTCTCCGGTCTCGAACCTGAAGCCCATGCCCCGCACCGTGGAGATGTACTGCGGGGCGTTGGCGTCGTCCCCGAGCTTGCGGCGCAACCAGGACACGTGCATGTCCAGCGTCTTGGTGGACCCGGTGGGATCGGAGGCCCACACCTCGCGCATCAGCGCCTCCCGGGAGACCACGGAACCGGCTTCGCGTACCAGCACGCGGAGCAGTTCGAATTCCTTGGCGGTCAGCGACAACTCCCGGTCGCCCTGGAAGGCACGGTGGGCGGCGATGTCCACCCGCACGTCCTGGGCGGCGATCTCATCGGCCTCCCCGCCCTCGCTGCCGGCGCGCCGCAGCAGGGCCCGCACCCGCGCGAGCAGTTCGGCGAGCCGGAACGGTTTGGTGACGTAGTCATCGGCGCCGGCGTCCAGGCCGACCACCAGATCCACCTCATCGGCGCGGGCGGTGAGCACCAGGATCGGCAGGGTCAGGCCCTGGCTGCGGATCCAGCGGGCCACCTCCAACCCGTCCATGTCCGGCAACCCGAGGTCGAGCACGAGCAGGTCGGCACCGGTGGCCTCATCGATAGCGCCCTTCCCGGTGCCGTGCACGGACACCTCGTAGCCTTCACGGGTCAGAGCACGTGCCAATGGCTCGGCAATGGCAGGGTCATCTTCTGCTAATAGAACTCGGGTCACACCGCCATGTTAGTAGTACCCGGGCCAGAACGGCTCCGGGATACCCCGGTGCGGCTCGAATCTCCCGCACCGAGCAGGCTCGATGCCCAAGGGGCACGCCTCCGCTACCCCCCGCGGGACCCCTGGGGAGCACCGGGTTCCGCGAGGCGGCCCGGCTGCCGCCAACAGGGCCGCAAAGCGGGCCCGCAGGCGGTACTGCCGGGGTACCGTCCAACTCATGAGGGCTACCTTGGCGGCGTTCAGAGCGATCCCGGCGGGGTCGATCACGCTC
>CALKWS010000097.1 GCA_938004115.1 uncultured Ruaniaceae bacterium | reverse complement strand
GCAACGCACCGGGACCGAGGGCCCAGACCCGCGGCACAGCGGCCTCCTAGGCTGGAAACCAGACGGGCCACCCGCCCGCCTGACCATATCCAGCCGACTCCAGGAGGCCGCTTCCTATGGTCCTACTGCACACCGACATCCCGTCCTTCGGCGACATCGAGAACCTCGCCGCCGTGCGCGGTGAACCGTGCGTCTCGATCTACCTGCCCACCACCCCGATCACCCCGGAGAACGAACCGGCCCGCATCGAGTTGCGGAACGCCGTCGACGAGGCGGCCAAGCAACTGGCCGATGCCGGTTACGCCCGCCGGCAGATCGACGCGATCACCGAGCACGCCGAGGCGCTGGGCAGCGACCCGGGGTTCTGGACCTACATGTCCAACTCCCTGGCGGTGTTCCTCACCGCTGAGGAGGCGCACACCTTCCGGCTGCCGAACAAGCTCACCTCCGCGGTGGAGGTCTCCGACCGGTTCTACATCAAACCGTTGCTGCGCACGGTGACCTTCCCCCATTCCGCGTTCGTGCTCGCCCTGTCGCAGAACTCCGCGCGGCTGGTGGAGATCACCGCCGACTCCCCCGCCGTCGAGATCACCGTGCCGGACCTGCCGGCGAACCTGGAGGACGCCGTCGGGCCGTTCGACGACGCCAACCGCGCCTCCTTCGCCCGGATGTCCTCCGGGGACACCGAGCGGGTGCGCCTGACCCAGTACGCCCGCTCGGTGGACCGCGCACTGCGTTCGCTGCTGGCCGCCGCCGACCGTCCGCTGATCCTCGCGGCGGCCGAACCGCTGGCGAGCATCTTCCGGTCGGTGTCCACCGCGGCGAACCTGGTCACCGAGGGCATCGCGGGCAACCCCGATGCGATGAGCAACTCCGAACTGTCCGCCGCCGCCCGCACCATCCTGGATGACATCTACGCCCGGGAAGTCGCCCAGGTGCGCGAGGACTTGACGGAGAACCATCCGCGCGAGCGGGTCGGGTTCGACCTGCAGCAGGTGGCCCGGGCGGCCACGTTCGGCGCGGTCGACACGCTGCTGGTGGACATCGACAGCCACCATCCCGGCTTCCTCGACGAGGCTGACGGCGCCATCACCTTCAGCGAGACCGGCGACGCCCACGACTACGGCATCGTCGATGAGATCGCCCGCCGGGCGCTGCGTACCGGCGCCCGGGTGCTGGCCGTGCGCACCGAGGACATCCCCGACGGCGGCCCGGTCGCGGCGCTGCTCCGCTACCCCATCTGAGCGCTGCTGAAGGCCGACGGCGCACGGCCCGTTGCGTAGATCGCGCAACGGGCCGTGCGCTGCTCAGGTGAGGCCCGCCGGCGCCGAACCGATGCGTGGTGCTCGCCAGGTGGACACCCACGGCAACCGGGCCCGCACCCCGGTTAGCATGCTCGCAACTGCGAGATCGTGAAGGAAGGACCTATGGCCACGCCCCGGCGCCCCCGTCGTCGGCCGGCTGGCACCGCACCGATCTGGACCCGCGACTTCACTCTCGCCACGCTCACCAATCTGCTGCTGTCGATCATCTTCATGGCGTCCATCGTCACGATGGCGCCGTACGCGGTGGAGCACCTGGGTGCCAGCGAACCCCAGGCCGGCGCGGTCGCGAGCATCTTCGTGGTGGGCGCCCTGCTCACCCGACCGCTCACGGGACGGTTCCTGGACACCCTCGGCCGGCGCCGGTTGGTGGTGGTGGGCATCGCCGTCCAGGTCGGCACCACGGCGCTGTACTTCCTGGCCGATTCGCTGCCGTGGCTGCTGACGGTGCGCGTGCTGCACGGCATGGCGTTCGGCGTGGTCAACACGGCGCTGGCCGCCTCGGTGATCTCATTGCTTCCGGCCCGGCGGCGTTCGGAGGGCACCGGTTACTTCGGCATGGGCGGGGTGATCGCCGGGGCGATCGGACCGCTCGCGGCCCTGCCGGTGCTGCTCGGGCCGGGGCCCACGGCACTGTTCGTGCTGTTCACCGGCACCGCGGTGGCGGCGTTCGGGCTGTCGCTGCTGCTGCGCCTGCCCACGCCCCAGCCGGCTCCTGCCGGCGGTTCCGGCGGCGTCCGGACCCGGCAGCGTCGCCGGCGGGTGTCCTTCGGGCCGCTGCTGCGCACGTTGCTGGAACCGCGGGTGATCCCGGTGGCCTCGGTGATGCTCGTGGCCGGGGCGGGCTTCTCCTCGGTGATGACGTACCTGAGCCTGTACACCCCGCAGATCGGCATGGGGCATCTCACCACGTTGTTCTTCGCGGTCTACTCCGCCTCGGTACTCCTGGTGCGCCCGTTCGCCGGGCGGCTGCACGATGCCCGTGGCGACAACACCATCATCTACCCGGCGCTGCTGTCCCTGGCCGGTGCGCTACTGGTGGTCAGCTTCGCCCGCAGCCCGGCGTGGCTGTTGCTGGGGGCGGTGCTGCTGGCGATGGGCTTCGGCACGCTGATGAGTTCGATGCAGGCCATCGCGGTGACCCTGGCCCCGCGGGAGCGGGTGGGCACGGCGACCGCGACGTTCTTCCTGATCCTGGACGTGGGTACCGGCCTGGGCCCGATCCTGCTCGGGTTCGCAGTCGCGCACCTGGGCTACTCCCCGATGTACCTGATCATGGCCGCGGTGGTGCTGCTAGCGGTGCTCCAATACCACCTTGCCCACGGCGGCACGCCCAGGCGCCGCATCGGCCCGCTGCCGGACGACCTGCCCGACGTGTTCGGCCCGCGGAGCTCGACCGAACCGGCACCGGAACGCTGACCGGCTGACACTCCCCCGGAACGCGCCCGGCCGGGCGGGCACATCGACGTGCCTTTTCGTGCCGGGCGGACCCACGAACCCAGCGGGCCTGTCACCATGGCCCTATGTCGATGCCCATGGTCCTCTTCGTCTGCGTGCACAACGCCGGCCGGTCACAGATGGCGGCCGGGTACCTGCGGCACCTGGCCGGCGATCGGATCGAGGTCCGGTCAGCCGGCTCGGCACCGGCGGACCGGCTCAACCCGGTGGCGGTGGCGGCGATGGCCGAGGAGGGGATCGACATCGCCACACGCCAACCCCGCGTGCTCACCGACCAGGACGTCCGCGAAGCCGACGTCGTCATCACCATGGGTTGCGGTGACGCGTGCCCCTACTACCCCGGCAAACGGTACGAGGACTGGGTGCTGGACGATCCCGCCGGCCAGCCCTTGGACGTGGTGCGCACCATCCGCGATGACATCGAAGCACGCGTGCGGACCCTGATCGAGGAGCTGACGCGGACCTGAGCCCGCGCCGCCGGGGTCCGAGCCGGCCCTCCCGTTGCCGTGTACGCACCGGAGCCGCGCGCGGTGTTCCGGCGCTAGGCCAGCGCCACCGTCACCACGGCCAGGATCAGCACCACGATCGCGATCGCCGCGAGTAGCACCGCCGTCGCGCGGCCGGGCAGCGAGGCACCGGGCGGCAGCGCCACGGCGGTGGCCAGCGCCACCCGCGGCGGGGAGGCGATGATCGCGTACGACCCGGTGACGTTCTGGGACGCCAGGGCGATCATCGGACTGGCACCCAGTCCGCTGGCGGCGGTGGTGGTGGCGGTGGAGAACATTGCCGCGGCGCCGGTGTTGGACCCGGTCAGGTAGCCGCCCAACGCACCCACGGCGGGGATCGCGGCGATGAACCCCGGTCCCATCGCGGCGGCGGTGGTGGCCAGGTACTCGGCCATCCCGGTGGCGGCCATGACGATCCCCAGCAGCAGGAACGCCACCGCGGTACCGCCGGCCGTCGCCCACCCGCGCAGCACCTGCCCGGCCAGCCCGCCGCGGTCCTCGGGCCGGATCTGCAGGATCACCGGGGCCAGCAGCGCCGCGACCAGCAACCACAGGGCGGGGTTGGAGATCCACCCCCACCCGCTCGGGTGATCGAGCAGCGCCAGCGCGCCGGTGGTGAGCAGGATCCCGGCGGTGAGCACCAGATAGGGCGTCAGCGCCCGCACCAGGGTGGCGTCCACCGACGGCAGCGGGCCGCGGGTGAGGCGCAGGTACACCAGCAACGCCGCGATGGTCAGGGCCGCGGCGAGCACCCCGGTCAGCGGCGGACCCACCACCACGCTCGCGCCGAGCAGCCCGCCCCACTGCACCAGCACGATCCCCGCCGCCAGGCCCAGGTGCCGCGCCCGCACGCCCTCCGCGGCGAACCCCAGCACCAGGGCCATGCTGACCACCAGCACCGGCAGGGACAGCACCGCCGACCATGTGCCCAGCGCCTGGAAGTCCTGGCCGGCCAGTTCGGAGGCCACCAGTGTGCCCGGGGCGAGCGACCCCCACGGCACACTCACCAGCCCCAGCAGACCGGCGGTGACGGCTTTGACCGGCGTCAGTCCGTGGCGGATCAGCAGCGGGGCGGTGATCACCACGCCGATGCCGAACCCGGTGACCGACTCCATGAACGGCGTCAGCCCGAACACCAGCAGGAGCAGGCTCGCGGTCCGGTCGGTGCCGGTCTCGATGCGGGCCAGCCAGGTGGCGATGGCGTCCTGCCCGCCGCTGCGTCCCATCGCCCCGGCCAGTCCCAGTCCGCCCAGGATGATCAGGGCCACCACCAGCACCGTGGGACCCATCTGCGCCGCGGTGTCCCGCACCGTCGCCGCGGTGGGGGTGAACACGGTCAGCGCGCCGATCAACCCCGCACCCAGGCCGGCCGTCCCCGCCCACAACGCCGGTACGCGCAGCGCGAGCAGCGCCAGCGCCACCACGATCGGCGCGAGCGCCACGAGCAGGTGCAGACTCAACCCCCGTGCCCCGGGCCGGTTCGCCGGGCCAGGCCGTCCCGGAAGTCCAGCCAGCGTTCCCAGTCGAACGGGTGCACCGCATGCTCACCGGCGCGCAGGTGGTAGCCCAGCGGCAGGCCCGGGAACACCAGCCCCTCGCCCGGCTCGGGGAAGGCGGCCGACGGCGTATCCCCAGGAGGCGTACGGCGTCCGTCCCGCTCGCTGCCGGCGGCCGCGGGCACGGGGCCATCCAGTGCTCGCCCGGCGGCGGTAGTCGCTCGCCGGGCCGCGTCGGCTCCCGGCTGCCACGCGGGCGCGGCGGCGCGCAGGGCGGCGAACTCCCCTTCGGGGTCGGCGTGGTGGTCCTCGCTGGCGCTGGCCACGTACAACGGGCGCGGGGCGAGGCAGGCGAGCAACCGGTCCTGGTCCACCGGTACCGGCTCACCGGCCTCGACGCGGCGCAGGAAGTTCGGCGCGAACCAGTGCGGGAACACCCGAACCATCGTGGGCAGGTCCTCGCCGACGGGGCGGGTCAGCGCCGCCCCCATCCGCCCGGAGTTGTTGGAGATCACCCCGGCGAACCGCTCGTCCTGGGCGGCGGCCCACAGCGCCGCCTTGCCCAGCCGGGAGTGGCCCATCGCCCACACCTGCTGCGGGTCCACCTCCGGCACCAGTCCGTCGGCGAGACCATCGAGGATCCGGCGCAGCACCCACGCCCACATCGAGATCGCACCCCAGGCGTCACCGGGCCGGTCCCGCAGGCTCGCGTGCCCGAAGATCGGGAACAGGCCCCGGTGGAAGATGTCCGGGTGGTCCGGCCCGGTTTGCAGGTAGTGGGCGGTGATGACGGCGTAACCGCGTTGATTGGCCAGGTGGGCCGGCCACGCCGCAGCGTTGTTCCCGCGCGGCGGTGGGACCGGGTAGTTGGCGCCGAGCTCGTCGTAGAACACCGGCCCGGTGCGGCTCTCGGGCAGGTCGGTGCCCGCGCGGATCACATCGGGGTCGGTGCTGCAGGCGTGGTTGCCCTGGAAGTTCAGCCCCAGGAACGCCGGCACCGGGTGCATGACGGGACTTGAACCCGCGGCCTGCGCGGTTGATCCCGAAGGCAGGTACACCAGCAGCATCATCGTGGCCGAGTCCCGAGGGCCGGTGAAGGTCAGGGCCAGTTGCCGTCGATGCCTCCCGTCCTCGGTGCGCCCCTCCTCCAGCACCGACCAGGACAAGCCCACATCCACCTCGGGCGCCCGGCCGTAGATCTGCGTGCCGAAGGTCTGCAGCACCTCGTCGCGGCCGTCCCGCCCCGGCGTGCCGGGATCACTCATCGGGCCACACCACCATGACTCTCCTTAGCCTCGCGGATCCTCCCCATTGTCCCCCGGGCCGCAGGCGCCCCGCTCATCCACACCACCGTGCATCCACACCACCGTTCCACCACACCGGTCATGCACACCACAGCGCCCCGGTGCCCCCAAGTGTCAGTGGCGGCACATACCCTGGCGGCGTGGACGCGGGCATCGAACTCATCGGCATCGTGGACCCGGGTACCTTCACCCGGGGACGGGACTACGCCGCCCAGGGCCACGCCGTCGTGCTCGAACATGACCGTGCCGGCCAGTACGTGGCCGGCACCTGCCGCGGGTCACGCGGGGCCACCTACACGGTGCACGTCGAGTACGAACTGTCCGCCCACGGAGTGCTGCACGATCTGGAGGGCCACTGCTCCTGCCCGGTGCAGTTCAACTGCAAGCACACGGTGGCGGTGTTGCTGCAGGCCCGCCGGCACGCCCGTGACCCCGTCCACCGCCGCCCGCACTGGGAGCGGGTGCTGAGCCAGGCGTTCCCGGACCCGGGCGCGCACACCACGCCGCTGGCGCTGGCGGTGTCGTTCACCCCGGACCGTGCCGCCGGGGGCGTCCATGACGATCTGTGGTCGGCCCAGGTCGACGGCATCCTGCAGGTGCGGCCGCTGCGGCCGGGCAAGCGCAAACCATGGGTGAGCACCGGAGCCACCTGGACCGATGTGCGCAACCACAACATCGACGGTGCCGACCCCGCGCAGGTCGAGGCCCTCAACGCCCTTCGCCGGGTCACCGACCAGTCCGACCCGTGGTCACTGGGGGAACCCGCGTGGATCAGCCTGGACCGTACCGACAACCCCGGGTTGTGGCCGGTGCTCGCGGACGTGGTCCGCGCCGGGGTCACGTTCCTCCCGGAGACGGCTGGTGGCCCGTCGCAGGTGGTGCTGCACGGGGAGCCCGGCAGCACCCACCTGACCGTGGATGAGACCGACGACGGCGATGTCCAGGTGGGCGCGGAGGTCACCCACCCGAAGGCTCCCCCGGGCACCAGCGCCCACCTCCTGGGTACACCGCCGCACGGGATGCTCTGGGTGGAGGGCTCCCGGCTGCACCTGGCCCCGCTGGAACGGGTGGCGAGCGGATCCTGGACCACGCTGCACCGGGAGGGCCCGGTGCGGGTGCCGGCGCAGGACCGGTCCCGGTTCGAACAGGACGTGCTGCCCCGGATCCTGCGCGAGCCGTGGACCAGCCCCACCGGCCGCTACGCCCCGCCGCAACCACCGGCCCCCCGATTGCTCCTGGAGGTGCAGGTGAGCCTCCAGGATTCGGGGACCCCGCGGGCGGTGCTGGCGTGGAGCTTCGAGTACCGCGACGAACACGGCGAGGGATACGGCCCGTTCGACCTGATGGTCAGCCCCGGGGACCCGATCCGTGATCCCGCGGCGGAGGCCGGGTGGCGGCAGGTGGCAGCCACCGCGCTGGCGCCCCTGGGGCACCCCGTGCTCGACGGGGATACGCCCCGGCCCCGCGCGTTGCTGCACGGGATGGCCGTGGTCACGCTGGTCACCCAGGTGCTGCCCGCCCTGGAGGACGCCGGGGTGCGCATCGTCGCCGGTGAGGTTCCCACCTTCGTCGACGCCGGCGCCCCGCAGGTGGACGTGTCGGTCTCGGAGGTGGACCGGGACTGGTTCGACCTGCACCTGACCATGTCCGTGGCCGGTCACGAGGTGCCGATCAGCCACGTGATCACCGCCCTGACGCGCGGTGAGGAGGCGCTGTTCCTGCCCGAGGGCTCCTACCTGCGTCTGGATGACCCGGAACTGGAGCAGCTCCGGGCGTTGCTCGCCGAGTCCTATGAGATGACCGATCAGCGCCGCCAGCAGTTGCGGGTGCCGCGGGTGCAGGTGTCCTGGTGGGAGGAACTGCTCGCCCTGGGGCTGGTGTCCGCCGCAGAACAGCACTGGTTGACCGCGCTGCAACAGGCGATGCAGAACCCCCCGGAGCCGCCGCCCCTGCCCGTCGGGCTCAACGCCTCCCTGCGGCCCTACCAACGGCAGGGTTACCAGTGGCTGGCCATGCTGCGCCGGGCGGGCCTGGGCGGGATCCTCGCCGACGACATGGGCCTGGGCAAGACGTTGCAGGTGCTGGCGATGATCCTCGATGAGCGCACGTCGGCCCACGGGAATGCGGCCACCGGACGGGCACGCATCGGCCAGGCGCCCGCCGGGGACGGGTCCACCGAGAGTGCGCCGACCGGGCCGTGGTTGGTGGTGGCTCCCACCTCGGTGGTGCCGAACTGGGCCTCCGAGGCAGCGCGGTTCACCCCGGACCTGAAGGTTGCGGTGGTCAGCGCCACCCAGGCCCGCCGCGGGCGAACTTTGGCCGATCTGGCCGACGGCGTGGACATCCTGGTGACCTCCTATGCCCTGCTGCGCCTGGAGGCCGAGGACTACGCAGGTCTCGATGTGGCCGGCCTGGTGCTCGATGAGGCCCAGCACGCCAAGAACCACACCTCCAAGGCCTTCGCCAGCGCCAGGAAGGTCCAGGCCCCGGTCACCTTCGCCGTGACCGGCACGCCCCTGGAGAACAACCTGGATGAGTTGTGGGCGATGACGGCGCTGGCCGCCCCCGGCCTGCTGGGCAACCCGAAGCAGTTCCGGCAGACCTACCGCCGGCCGATCGAACGCGGTGAGCCCGATGCCCAGGAGTTGCTCGCACGGTTGCGCCGTCGAGTGCGCCCGTTCCTGCTGCGCCGCACCAAGGACCAGGTGGCCACCGACCTGCCGCCCAAGCAGGAGCAGGTGATCAAGGTGGACCTGACGCCGGCGCACCGGCGGATCTACGACCGGCACCTGCAGCGCGAACGTCAACGGGTGCTGCACCTGGTGGAGGACCTGGACCGGAATCGGGTGGAGGTGCTGGCCGCCCTGACCCGGCTGCGGCAGTTGGCGATCGATGCATCCCTGGTGGAACCGGACGCCTCGGCGCAGAGTTCCAAGCTCGAGGTGCTCATCCCGCTGCTGCGCGAGGCCGCCGCGGAGGGACACCGGGTGCTGGTGTTCAGCCAGTTCACCCGGTACCTGGGCCGCATCGCCGAGCGGTTACGCGCCGAGGGGATGGGCTATGCCTACCTGGACGGGTCCACCACCCGGCGGGCCGAGGTGATTCGCGGGTTCGCCGAAGGTGATGACCCAGTGTTCCTCATCAGCCTCAAGGCCGGTGGGGTGGGGTTGAACCTGACCATGGCCGATTACGCGATCCTGGCCGACCCGTGGTGGAACCCGGCCGTGGAGGCCCAGGCGATCGACCGCACCCACCGCATCGGCCAGCAGCGACCGGTGATGGTCTACC
>CALKWS010000096.1 GCA_938004115.1 uncultured Ruaniaceae bacterium | reverse complement strand
CCTGGTCCAACTCGACGCCCCTGAGCGGCTGACCGCCGAGTTGCGCGAGTGGACCGCACGAGTCACAACCACATCGACGACGGCGTAGCACCGGTCGTGTGCTCGCGGGAGATAGTGCTCGACGGTCAGTGCCCGCCGGCAGCCCAGGCTTGTAGCCGGGTGATCCGGAGTGCCAGCACGGTCGCGAAAGGACGGTCCCGGTACTGGGCGTACTTGTCCGCGAGCCTGGCCGAGAGCGCGGACTCGAACTCCGGATGCGGGCGTTCCTGCCAATGCAGGTGGGTCCGGACCCACCACAACCGGGACCACTCCGCCGCGTCCCAGTGCTGGATGAGCAGCACCGCTCGCGGATCCGCCCGCAGGTTGCGCTCCCGCTGCGTGGTGGTGGAGGCCTTCGGCTTGACCCGGTCGATCGGGATGCCGACGTGGTCCCCGTGCACGGCATACACCACCGGCACCGCGTCCACCCCGCGCCGCGGATGCACGGTGGCCAGGGTGCCGTGATCGTGCTGCTCGAGGCGGCTGCGGGCCAGGGCCTCATCCATGCTCATCGGCTCATGGTGCCCCGCCGTGGCGCAACTCGCCCACCCCAGATCGACGGTGCGACCACAGCGTCAGGACGCGCGCCGTTTCGGGCGGTAGCTGCGCCCGAAACTGCGCGGGCTGTCGGTGTAGATCTCGGCGGGTTCCCAGTCGATCCGTTGCCCGCCGGGCACGTCGAAGATCCGGGTGCCATCGCCGAGGAACACCGGTGCGACGAAGACCTGCAACTCGTCGATGAGGTCGTGTTGCAGCGCTTGCCGGGCGATGTCGGCGCTGATGATCTGCACGTCGCGGTCGCCGGCGATCTCCCGGGCGCGTCGGATTGCCTCCACGATGTCGCAGTTCATCGCGACGATACTCGGGTCATCCTCGATCTCCTCCGGCCGGTGGGTCAGGATGAACTGGGTCCCGGACCAGGCGCCGCCGTATGCCTCGGAGGTCATCGCGTCCCGCTCGTCCCGCTGGGCCTTCGCCGCGTCGTAGCCGGCCCGGCCGGCGATGATCACCGCCACGTCTCCCGCCATCTGTTCCACGGTGCCCTCCGCCAGCGCCTCCGCGGCGGACATCCAACTCATGTCATGACCCGGCCCGGCGATGAAGCCGTCGATCGAACAGGTGAATCCCCAAGCGACCTTGCCCACGTCTACTCCTCTACTCCTCGCGTATCGGTTGATGCCGGCGCGGCCGTGGCGCCCTTCTCGACCGCTGCGCACAGGCGGATGGTTCCCCCGGTCACCGGCGCAGGGTGTGCACCGCCTTCCCGTGCGGGTTGGTCAGCGCCCGCGGGACGCCGTCCACGGCGAGCAGGAACAGGCCGTCATCGTGCACCGGCTCCCAGATCCCGGGCAGCACGCCCTGTCCCTCGTTGCTGATCCAATGGCCCGGCAGGTCCTGCACCGTGGCGATGAACCGTTCGCGGGACGGTTC
This sequence comes from uncultured Ruaniaceae bacterium, assembly GCA_938004115.1. GTDB lineage: Bacteria > Actinomycetota > Actinomycetes > Actinomycetales > Beutenbergiaceae > CALKWS01. Next base: position 155 of record CALKWS010000096.1, on the reverse strand, counting down.
GTCCAGGTAAGCCAGCACCGCGGTGTGGAACACCACCAATGTGGCGTCGGAGGGCGCCTGGGCGGCCACGTCCGGCAACACCTCCACCAGGTCGCCGGCCACGACGTGGGGCCGCTCCCGGCGCGCGATCTCCAGGGCCGTGCGTAGCCGTGCGC
>CALKWS010000095.1 GCA_938004115.1 uncultured Ruaniaceae bacterium | reverse complement strand
GGGTCGGGGTAGGTCATCGCCCGCTCCGGTCAGGACTGATCAACGTACGGCCCCTTCTACGTCGTCGTCTACGTCGTCATGAATCCCCTGCTGCGCCCCTTACCGTACCCCGGTCACTCCCAGGGAGGAGGTGATCTGCCGCTGGAACACCAGGAACAGGACCACCAGTGGCGCGAGTGCGATCGTGGTGGCCGCCATCACCAGCGTCCAGTTGCCGGCGTACTGGGTCTGCAGCGCCCCGGTGGCCACGGTGATCACGTTCCACTCCGGTGCCGGGGCGATGATCAGCGGCCACATGAAACTGTTCCACTGGCTCACCACCGTGATCAGCAGCAGCGTGGCCAGGATCGGCTTGTTCATCGGCACCATCACCTGCCAGAGCCGGCGCAGCGGCCCGGCGCCGTCGATCGTGGCCGCGTCGAGCACATCGGAGGGAGTGGCCCGGAAGTTCTCCCGCAGCAGGAAGATCGCGTACGGCGAACCGAACATGAACGGCAGCACCAGACCCCAGAAGGTGTTCTTCAGGTCCAGCGAGGTCATCATCGAGTACAACGGGATGATCGTGACCACGGCGGGGATCATCAACGTGGACACATAGACCCAGAACAGCACCTCCCGCCCCGGGAACCGCAACTGCGCGAAGGCGTAGGCGGCCAGGATCGAGGTGAGCATCTGCCCCACCACGAGCACCACCACCACCTGCGCCGTGACCGCGATGGGCACCACGAAGTCGTACCGCTCCCCGAACAGCGCCACATAGTTCTCCCCGGTCACCGGGTCCGGTGCGGTCAGCGGCCACGTCGTGTTGAACTGCTGCGGCGTCTTCAGCGAGGTCATCACCGAGAACGCGAACGGCCCGATCATCACCAGCGCCCCGGCCAGCAGGAACGCGTAGGTGAGTACGTTCATCCACAGCCGGCTGGTGTGCCAGGACGGCGGGCTGTCCCGGCGTCCGGCGCCGCCCGCGCGCCCGCCGCCCACGGCCGCACCGGGGGAGGAGCGCCCGGGCGAGCGCCGGTCCGCCGGAACCGCCCGCGGGACCGGCGTGGTGGAGTCTGGTGCGGGTGTGGTCATGACATGTCGTAGGTGATCCGACGGCGAAAGTACCGCTGCTGGATGAACGTGACCGCCAGGAGGATGACGAACAGCACCACCGCCATCGCCGCCGCCCGGCCCAGCCGCAGGTTGACGAACGCCTCGTTGTAGATGCGGGAAGCGATCACGTCGGTGCGGTATCCGGGGCCGCCACCGGTCATCGCGTAGACGGTGTCGAACACCTGGAACGAGGCGATCACGGAGGTGACCGTCACGAAGAACATCGTGGGGCGCAGCAGCGGCAGGGTGATCGACCACAGCGTGCGCCGGCGGGAGGCGCCGTCCAACGTGGCGGCCTCGTACACCGAGGCGGGGATGTGCTGCAGCCCGGCGAGGAAGAACAGGGAGATGTACCCCACCGAGGACCAGACCTGCACGAACGCCACCGACGGCAAGGCCAGTTCCGGGTCGGTCAGCCACTCGATCCGCCGGCCCAGCAGCGCGTTCATCGCCCCGGTGCTGGGATCCAGGATCCACCGCCACACCACGCCGAGCGCGAGCGGGGCGCACACCCACGGCAGCACGTACAGCACCCGCAACGCCCCGGTGCCCGGCAACTTGCGGTTGATCGCCACCGCGAGCAGCAGCCCGAGGGCGATCGACACCGGGATGGACATCAGCACGAACGCCGCCGTCACCACCAGGGAGTTGCCGAACGCTGCGGAGGTGAAGATGTGCCGGTAGTTGTCCAGCCCCACCCACGTGGCCTCGGAGATCAGGTCCCACCGGGACAGCGAGATCAGCAGCACCAGGCCCACCGGCACCAACAGGAAGACGCCCACGCCGATGAGGCTCGGCACGAGCATCAGGTACGCGGTGCGGGTCTCGGCCCGCTGGCGCGGGGTCAACGCACCTCCGAGAGCAAACCGGCCACGAGCCGACGACGACGGCACGCCTTCGTATCGTAGGCGCTCGCCGGTTCCGGGGTGCTGCGTGCGGCCGGCGCTCCCGCCGCTCCCGGCGCTCGCCTCGTGCCGGGCGGGTTCAGTGCCCGTACCCCCCGGCAGCCGGGGCTGGGCCGGGGGCGAACCAGGTGCGTGCGGCGGGCGTGAGCAACAGGCCGGCCGAGGTGCCGATCCACGCCAGTTGCACCAGTGCGCTCAGGTCCCCGGCCGACAGGCCGAGCAGGGCGA